>NZ_JBDOPO010000011.1:0-9748 GCF_039830215.1 Rubritalea sp.
GGATTAGCTAAGTAGGGGGAAGCGCAATCTTTAGTCCCGATGCGTGCGTGATTAGAATGTGGGACAGGAGTAACTTAGAGTTATTATTCCCTTATGTATGAATAGAATGAAAAAGAAATTATGGGCAAGTGGAGTGACAATTCTCTTAGGAGCTTTTTTGCAAGTAAATGCTCAAGTGGCTCCTAAAAAATTGAATCTTTCGAATTTTAACGAGGTGCGCGACTACGTGATTGGAGACACCGCCAATCCTGAGTATTTTAAAGTAGATTGGCATAAAACTGTATTCGATGGTGTTGTAGATGCTACAGCGCAGGATAAACCTATCTTATTGTGGCTCTACTTCGGTGGACCGTTGGGTAATTGCTGACAGAATGGATTCAAGACAAGGCAGTTGCTTTTCAATGATTCCAAGTTTGCCGGATTTGTAGCCGAAAATTTCGTAGGAGTAGCATCGGACGATGTTGCTTATCATAACCTTCCCGATGCAGCGAAGTTGAAAAGGGAATATCAGTTTTTAGAGTCATCGTTGATGAATGGTGTGGGGAATGTCCGCCAAGGAGTGTATGCAGTTACTTCGTCAGGGAAATTTTTAGCTAAAATCGATACAGGCTGGCCCACTTACGATGTTGCTGCAAGTTTAGATAATCTGATTAGCGCTGTGAAGAAATACAAGAGTCTAGCTAAAGCTGAAAGAGTTCAGGCGGTTGCTATGACTGAAGTTGACCGGAGCATGCCGGCGTTAGGGAATCTTGGTGGTGAAGGCATTTTAAAAATGCGAACCATGGCTAGAAGTTATGCATTTCCTGAAATGGAGTTATTCGATCAAAGGCATCCCACTTACTCCAAGTTAGATGCATTTTGGATCAGTCCTGATGAGGTGAAGTCCCTCGTTCCGGATGCAAAAAAGAGGGGGGAGAAGTCCTACGTTTCACAGAGCCTAGTGGAGAGAATGTTATTGCATAGCCAACCGATGGAGGGATGCGGAGGTTGGTGGAAGGAGCACATTCTGAAACAGAAAATTGAAGTGTCTATTAGCCACAAGAAGGGTTCGGAGGTTTTCCTGCTTTATCATGGTGACTTAGTTATGTCTGCCGACAGTAAGTGGAATAAGTCTGAGTATTTAGGCAGATTTTTAGGTAAGGGCGTGTGGGATGAAAAACTTCAAAAAATCACTCGCTTAGAGTGGGTGACTCTTGGAGAGCGAAATCTCAAAGAGCTGAAGTCTAACATGCACCGTGGGAGCACGAAGAAAACAAAGATAGCGAGCTATATGCGTTTGGCCAGAAAGGTAAAAGAAGAGCAAAGCCTATTACCTCATCATTGGGATCATTACCCTCAGACTATAAAACAGCCGTAGAGTTGGCTATTCGTTTTCAAAAACATATCGGTCAGCATTGACTGTAACATTTGGTGGGCGTTGATGGTTTTCAAAATGGAGGTAGCCCGGTTGGAGTTCTTTCCAAAAAGCATGCCATTTCTGCTGATTCACGGTGGCAAGTTTCTCATCGGTCAAACGGAAGGGGAAGCTATGGACCCGGAAGAATGCTTGGCCATTGTTTAGAGCTGCATCACAAAGCGTGTAGATTTCTTCTATTTTTTCATTAGTCATAGCAAAACAACCGATTGAGCATGTGCTTCCATGAACCATGATAGCCGAGCCCGTGTAATTATGTGCTCGGTCATAGGTATTTGGGTAACCGATGTTGAATGCCAGGTGGTATCGGCTCTGAGGATTCATCAACCGGCGGCTTACAGCATAAAACCCCTCTGGGGCCTGGAGATCACCTTCGGCAAGTTTGGGGCCAAGGTGACCAGACATGCCTGCAATGGTGTAGCTTCTAAAAAGTTTAAACTTTTTGCTGTCTGTAGATTCGACCCAGAGTTCGAGCTCGTTAGTTTCTTTGAAAATCCTGATGAAGACCGGAGAACCGATCGAAAGTTTTTTTTCGTGAAGAGCCAGCACTAAAGCTGGAGTTACACGCTCGGCCGCTGCCGCTGCGCGTTTGTGACCGTCGGAGTAGTTCTTATCGATCAGTTTGCGAATGGTGGTGGGGATTGAGAGAGTTTCAGATTTCACGCGTGAATAGAGAGTGCATACGATGCCGAGCATGAGCGAGATCCGGATCCAAGATGCTTTGTTGGTTTTGCTAAAACACGACATGAGTAGTTTCTACCAATTCGTTCTAAAGCTGTCACCTTTTTACTGGTCAGATTTGCTGTCTATGCAAGGCTACGCCCCATGAAACAAGCGATTGGAATCATTGGTGGGAGTGGGCTTTATTCTATGGATGGATTCACCCAGACAGAAGAGCGAATTATGGACACTCCTTTTGGTTCTCCTTCTGACGCTTTGATTGGTGGTGAGATTGCCGGTAAACAAGTTTGGTTTCTCCCACGCCACGGACGAGGTCATCGGTTGCTGCCACATGAAATCAACCACAGGGCAAATTTTTGGGCACTAAAGAGCCTTGGTGTGCGCTTCGTTATTTGTGTGGCTGCAGTAGGAAGCCTAAAAGAAGAATATGCTCCGCGTGATATTGTGCTTCCCGATCAGTATTTTGACCGTACTAGCCGCCGTGATCAACATACCTTCTTTGGTGATGGGATTGCGGCCCATATCGGATTCTCCGAACCTGTGAGTGCTGACTTGCGCAGTATTTTGTTTGAGTCAGCTGAAGAAGAAGGCGCCAATGTTCACGATAGAGGGACCTATGTGAATATGGATGGCCCGGCATTTTCGACCAAGGCCGAGAGCCATGCAAATCGGCAATTAGGCTTTGATGTTATAGGGATGACAAATGTGGCCGAGGCGAAGCTCGCTCGTGAGGCTGAAATGGCCTTGGCTACCTTGGCGATGGTAACAGACTACGATTGTTGGCATGATGAGGAAGAAGCGGTAAATGTGCAGACTGTGATTGGTCACTTAATGGCAAATGCGAAGCTTGCTCAACAAGTGTTGCAACGCGCGGTTTTAAAAATTCCACTTGATGCTGAATGGAGTGAACATAAGGCACTAGAGTCTGCCATTTTAACTCAAAAGGAGTATTGGCCGATTGAGACCATTAAAAAACTAGGACCCATTCTATCACGCTTTCTGGCGCGTTAGATTTTTGAGCCTTCCGAGGGGACAAAACAGATTATCAGCCTACTTAGAGTATCTATGAGCGAGCCAAACACCCAATTCTATCATTGCGCTATATGCAATTCAGTCTTCAAAGCTCCTATGCCATTGCCTGATGGAGAAGTCTGCGCCAATTGTGGAAGAGCCCCTTTTGCCGAGCAGGCTTTCAATTCCATTTCTGAGATGGAAAACGTATTTGATTCTGGCGCTTCTCATGGCCTACCTGGGCAAGATGTCGCAGATTTTGTTTCGATGCAGAAAGCGAAACGTCAGCGTCAAGGGAAGTGGGTTATAGCACTCTGGCTCTTGCTATTGGTTGTTGGTGGAGGAATCGTTTTTTACAACAGGGAGATTGAAAAACCTGTTGGCGAGGAGCTTAGCGGTTTGGTTAAACAAGAGCAGGAGTATCAGAAAAATCTGGCTACATCCACAGGTGAGGCTTTTAGGGTATTTAATAAATTTTTGCTGGCTAGAGATGCAAACGAACAATCTGAATACGTCGTCGGTGGAGTTCGCAAAATTCTTAGTCTGGAGCAACATGAAAATAGTATTGATCTAGTAGTTCCTAGTCGACCGCTGAAGCTCATAGCAAATAGCTACAGTGACGATGGTGAGTTGCCTCGAGTTGAATTAATCATAGAAGACGCTCGAGAACGCAACTTTGATGTCGTCATGTGGAAAGACGACTCCAAGTGGTTATTGGATTGGGAGCAGTATGTGCGCTATGCTCAAGATGATTGGACTAGATTTTTGGTTGATAAGAGTATTGGAAGCCCAAAGATATTTAGGCTTTACGTGCGTCGCAGGCATATTGGCACTGGAGGAGAGCATGATAAACTACAGCTCATTTTCTATAAGCCAAAGATGGAGGCTGGAGAACGGACGCAAGAATCTCCACGGGTAGATGTGCCGCCGGATAGTCCTTTTTTTACGCAATTGGGCACGGCATTTGACACGGAGATTAACAGGAAGAATGAAGTCCAGAAGAGTGTGGTTGGTAGGCTAGATAAAGCAGGATTGTTACGTGTGAAGGTGACTCTAGACTGGCAGCAAGGAACTGACGATAATCGAGTAATGGTACTCAAGGGGTTGGATTCAATGCACTGGTTTGAGCTCGATCCAGTCAAGGTGCTCACCCCAGCTCAAGCTCAGTAGCCATTATTAACCCAATCCTTTACGCATTGCTGTAATGTTGGGCTCTTGGCCTAACCAGAAGGAATAGGAATTAGCGCCCTGATGGAGTAGCATAGAGAGGCCGTTAGATGTTTTAGCTCCCAACTTGTCAGCCTCAGCAAGTAGCGGTGTCACGGGTGGATTATATACAGCATCGTAAATTCTATGTCTTGCCGACAAGGCTGTAACAGGAAGTGGCAGAATGTCGTCTTCATGGAGGCCTAGAGAAGTAGAATTGATAATTAAGTCAGCTCTATTCGCTGCATTGATGAGATCTTTTTCGTCAGTAGAAAGTGTGTAGACCAGCTTGGCTCCGTGCTCTTCAGTGAGTGATTTAGCGATTGGTTCTAGTTTCTCAACTGTACGGTTAGATAGATAAATCGCTGGTGATCCTTCGCGAGCACATTGGGTGGCGATAGCTCGACCCGCTCCACCTCCTGCGCCCAGAATTAGCACGCGTAGTTCGGTGAGAGACTTACCAAAATCTTCGAATATAGCGCGAGCGAGTCCAGGTCCATCAGAATTGTGGCCGATGCGTTTACCTTCTTTGAATAGTATAGTGTTAGTTGCCCCTAGAGCTTTAGCGTCGTCAGTGAGCTCATCACACTGCGCCATCGCGTCTAATTTATGCGGGACCGTGACATTACAGCCAATGAAACCGAGGCGTTCCATTTCGACGAAGCAAGCATCCACATCACCAGGTTCAACTTCGACACGAATGTACTGCAGGTCGATCCCGGCCTCGTCGAGTGCAGCTTGGTGCATCTGAGGCGATGCTGAGTGCTTGATGGGGAAGCCGATGACTGCAAGTTTAGCGTTTGGCATTGCCTCAGCAAAGGCTGGGTCACGGAGGTCGGCGAGTGTGTAAACGTGTTTCAAAAGTAGAGCTGGAAGTTGCTAGTTTTTGATCACAGATCCGGGGAATTAGACAGACTATTTTTGTGTGGCTGAGTATTGGCTTCCCCAGCTGTCGACGACTTGACGCGGGGTGATTACATCGAAGTATCCTTTTCTAAGCGGAGTGTGGAGGTGAAACCCTGCGTGATGAAGAGCGGCAACAGCAAGTGTGGCACAGGTGTATTTCTTTTTTATTTCTGAAATTGAAGAAGGGTGAATGTTCCCGTTGGATATACCAAATGTGGCTGTGTAATCGTATTTGGTTGTGCCTGTTGAACAAACAGCAGTTGTGAATTCGGTTAGTTTTTTTGAAGAAATGGTTCCAATTGGCGCTCGGTAAGCAATCCAACTTTGATCTTTAAGGTAGGAAAGATCGCTGTCGGCGTTTACTTGCTGTTTCATCGCCACCTGAAGTAGGTGGAGATTTTTACTATCGTTTGATGTTGGATAGGTGAGGATGGCCAAGTGGCCAAAGCGGAAAAGCTCATAGGGGACTTTCTGGATGTTTCGGTTCTTGAGGTGTTCGCGAGCCTGACTGTGGCTCATGGAGAAGGCTATGATGTCTCCCGCTTGGAGTTGCTCACATATGACTGGGAATGATTCTTGTTGTTGAGATGTGTAACGTAAGACGATTGTTAACTTCTCGACTGAATCAGCTGAGCTACGTTTCAGAGCATGATGTTTACTTGGAGCTTTCTCCATCATGGAGAATGGGAAAATACCATTGTGTGTCGGAGCTTTTGTGGCACAACTAAAACTGAGGATGCAAAGCAAGCCACTTACAGCGATTTTTTTCTTAAAAAGTTTCATGCTATGGGAGAAAAAGTTGCTGTTGTTGGGGGGAGGGAATTGGACAGTTGTTACTAAGTTTGTGCCGGCGGTAGGCGATGGATTGGTAGACTCTGGATTTCAGCCAATAGGGAAGTAAGTGCAATGGCCAAAGGGTGGCGGAGATCCCACCGCTTAGAAAGATCGCTCGCAATACAGCATCGGTGCCTCGCCAAATCCTTGGAGTCATTGAGTTCTCTAGCAAAATGACGGTGTCGTAACGGGGGGAGTCTTTGAGGCGACAGTTCTCCGGGAGTTGTTCAGCTGTTTTGCCTTGCAGTGGCGCGAACCGTAGAACTTGTTCTGTATCGATGTGCATGATGGCTCGGACTGAGCGTTGACAGAATGAGCATTGACCGTCGATGAAGAGAACGTGGGGGGAGTTAGCTTTTCGAGCGGGAAGCCAACTAGATTGATAGGTAAAGAGGTGGATCATGAGCATGCCAAGGCTCAGATCGGCAAAGTCAATTACCATGATAATGCCGAGGTGCATCCCAATCATAGCCAACCATGCCCAAGGACGAGTTTTTTTATAGAAAGCGAGCGGCAGGAAAAACAATTCAAGTAAAAGTGTGGACCAAGTGAGGACTTCGAGAATGAAATCTGGAAGCTGAAGTAAGAAGTCGCGTAAGAAATTTGGTCTCGCGAGTGGGTTTTCTAACACGAACCTTAGAGCTGATCCATCGATCCAACTGGGACTGTCGAGTTTTAGAAAACCTGAAAAAGTATAGCCAACCGCGAGAAGGATCCACGCTGTGATTGGGATCATACGTGGCATTCTCCAATTTGGTTGAGAAGGCTTTCCTAGGACAAATGCCTCACCGAGAGGTGTGAGGGCTGAAAGCAAAAGTAGTAAGCCTGTGTAACCAAGGCTAGGGTTTGAGATGAATGGGTTTGCTGTGAATAAGCATGAGCTTAGAAACCATAGATAAATGGCAGCACTTCTGCGAAGTCGACCGATAGTGAGGAGTATTGAAGAGAGGATGCCCAGAGCAACCATGTAGTTTGCTAGAGGCGCCCAATCAATGAAGAATAGAGGGTTTGGCCAAACAGCGCGGAAGGGACTAGGGTGGTTGCTACCGAACATGCCTGTAGCTCCAAAAAGTTCAGTGGCGTAAGGTAACAAACTAATGAAATGGCACGTAAGGTAGAGTCCGAAAATAATACGAAAAACACCGAAGTGCTGTGCTGAGTTTCGACATGGGCTAGAGGAAGTTGTCATAAGTCTAGGGTTTAAGGTGGAAAGGAGTTTGGCTTATGTTGGGGCTTTTGGGGGCGATACTGAGTGTGTGATTACTCGTGTTGGAGGGAAGTCCAAGTTCTGTGAGTATGGCGTTGTCTGAGCTGAGTGCACGCTGGAGGCTGTGCTTTTGCAGCTCAGGGGGAAGTGCTGGACCGTAGGCTAAAATGGCGCCATAAACGTTACGTCTGTTATAGGGGCCGGCGAGTTTTTGATAGACCTCGGGTGTGATTAAGAGTTGCTGGTGGCGTTGGTCCACGGTGTCGTAATGTAGAGTAAATTCGGATGAAAATGTTTCGAATTTTCGCTGTTCTTCATAGCTCTTGGCTGCACAGAAGACCTTTGTGTATGGGGCAACTTGGCTAGCGAGGGCGAGGCCTTTGAGTTTTGGTAAATGCAGCAGTTCGGCTAGCATGGCGGAGGAGCCGATTACGAGTAGGACCGCGGCTGCTATGTTGTTGCGCGTGTTAGATTTCATTTTTTAGCAGAAGTTAAGGTTTGAGATGCGTGACACGCCCAGCGTTTCGAACAGCCGATACAACTAGGTAGGAGGTGCATTGGTGCGATCTTGTCATTCTTTTCAGACAGCACGTCGCGGAAGGCTAAAATGTCGTCGATGCGGTCTTCTTTGTTGTTTTGGAAGCCGCAGAGTGACACCTTTTTACGAGGGTTTTGGTAGGTGCCAAAAATCATGTCCCATATAGGGATGTCTGAGTAGTTATTGGTGTGGTGAAGCCGTTTGTGGTGGATTCTATGAGACTCGGGTCTCTGGAAAATGGGGCCAAGCCACACGGGGGTTTTGATATTCCAATGGTAGAAAAGTTCCGCAATCCCCGTTGCTAGAGTGATCAGAGCCGCAGCTTCGATGGAGCAGCCTAGCAAGGTGTAGCTTATCAATGAGCTAAGTATTGCGTTGATGAAGATCTCTACTGGGTGCTTGTAGAAGGACATCAGAATCTCCATGCGCTGCGGGGAATGATGTAATTGGTGGCAGAGCCGCCAGAAAAATTTCGACTCGTGCCGAAGGCGGTGCCAAAAGTAATAAATGAAGGTGGTGGCCAAATAGCCGATGATGATTTGCCAAGGGAGGTCGACGTGTTCTTTTAGTGCCCACGGAGGGGCCATTGCATCGGAGGTGACAAAACCATCCCAGCTGATGCCAATGAGAAGAATGATGACTATTTGGCAAAAATTCGTAAGCACCACACGCGGCCACCATTTATTTACTTTAGGCAAAGCATTAGCTGGCCAAAACCTCTCGATAATCAACATCAGAGCTGTGATGGGGAGCATGATAAGTATCGTATTCATGCTTGGTAGAGTACGGCAAATTTGATGATTTCATAAATTGATAGTCTTGAGGTAATCATTGGTTTTGTCGATGAAGCGACTTAGCTGTTATTGGATGAATTTACAAAATTGGAGCATTTTGGATTTGGTCTTGCAAATTGGTGTCGGAGTCTATTGTCTCCGTCATGGCAGAGATTTCTCTCGGACTTTCTTTTGACGACGTTCTTCTTGTTCCTCAGCACAGCGCTGTGATTCCGAACGAGACGGACATATCTTCGTGGCTGACCAAAGACATTGGTCTAAACATTCCTGTGGTATCCGCAGCGATGGACTCGGTATCTGAGTCTGAACTAGCAATCGCGCTCGCACGTGAAGGTGGTATTGGGGTGATTCACCGCAATAATACGATCGAAGAGCAGGCAACGATGGTGGCTAAGGTAAAGCGCTCAGAAAATGCAGTGATCCAGGATCCAGTTACGGTAACTAAGGAGATGACCCTCGTCGACGTGCGGCACATCATTTCTACTGAAGGTTTTTCTGGCTTCCCAGTGGTCGGGCCGGATAACCAGCTTGAAGGCATGGTGACTGGGCGTGACATTGGCTATGTAGAGAACAGAAACCGTCTAGTGGCTGATGTGATGACTCCTATCGATAGGCTAGTGGTGGCTCCAGCTGACACATGCATCGAAGATGCTCGTCGTATCCTATACGAAAATCGTATCGAGAAGCTCCCGTTGATCGACGGTTACGGCAAGCTTGCAGGACTGATCACTGGTGCTGACATCGAGAAGCGTATGACCTTCACGCATTCAGCTAAGGATGCAAATGGCCAGCTCCGTTGTGGTGCTGCTGTTGGACCTGGTCCAGACCACATGGATCGTGCTACTGCGCTCGTTGCTGCAGGAGCCGATGCGCTATTCATCGATGCTGCGACTGGGCACACACAGGTGGTGATCGATGTTATCAAAAATCTTCAAACTCTGGGTGTGCCAGTTGTTGCAGGTAACGTGGTGACAGCTCAGGGAGCGAAAGACCTCTGCGATGCAGGTGTTTCAGCCGTTAAAGTGGGCGTGGGTCCAGGCTCTATCTGCACAACTCGCGTTGTGGCAGGTGTCGGAATGCCTCAGTTCACTGCGATCGAAAATGTGGCCTCAGTCTGTCGCGAACGCGGCGTGGCTGTGATCGCGGACGGTGGTATC
>NZ_JBDOPO010000015.1:0-1657 GCF_039830215.1 Rubritalea sp.
GAAGTTGAGAGAAAGCTAAACAGCAGACCTCGTAAAGTACTCGACAGAAAGACCCCAAACTTTATGTTTTTAACACCTAACTAACAAGGTGCACTTCCAGGTTGAATCCAAGCTCAACAAAAGAAGTAAAACAGAGATGGCAGGCATCTAGCAACAGGATGTCACTCAACATCAAACTTAGAATCACCGCAAAGCTCAGTGAAAAAATCGGAGCCGAAGCGTACTAGCTAAAGATCTCAATAGATGGCATCCAACTCCGAGCCGGCACCAATGCTGGGCTATTCCACACCACCCATCCCTTACTCTCACTAGTACAAATCGAGGCTAGCGTGAGCAAAATCTCCCTCGCCACCATCGAAGCTTCTCCTTATTTTTTATCCTAACCCTAAGGTATGTCTCTGGTTGAGAATTTACGCGAGCTTAGTCACGTTGAAGTCAGCGAGCTCTTTCACTTTTAGAGTGAGGGTGAGCTCCACGTTCACCATGGTTTGAGCCACCCTTCTTTCTTTTCATCTGGTGCATGAGCCTATATGGCTGATGCTCTAGCATGTAATCAAAAGCGACTTTCTTCTCTTCCTCATTAAGCTCACCATCCTTATCGGCATCGAAGCGGTCGAGCATCTCTTGCTTCTCCTTCTCGTGGGCTCTACGGCGCTCATCTTCCGACAGATGCCCATCGCCGTCTGCATCGTGCTTAAGGATTAGCTCGTGCTTTAGCTTCGAAGTTCGCTTATCAACGTCAATCTTTGCTGCCACTTTTTCCTCTTCAGAAATGACGCCATCCCGATCGGTATCGAATTTTGCCATGAAGCGTTTTTTCGCTTTTTTCATTCTATCCGACATCATGACTCGATGCCTCTGCATCTCCTTGTGAGCATGTTTACGCTCCCCATCAGAGAGTTTACCATCGCCGTCTTTATCAAATTTGTTGAGCATGTGCTCACGCATTTTATCACCGCGCTGACCAAAGCCTTTGGCTATAGTATCGCGTGCTATACGGCGCTCTTCATCTGAAAGCTTGCCGTCCTTGTCTCTATCAAACTTCTCAAGCTGTCTCTTAAAACGTTCGCCATCATGGGGCTTCTGTCCACGCCTGCCATGTGAAACAGCCTCTTCTGGCCGTTCATTCCCGCCCCTCCGCTGAGAGCGAGCTTCACGCGCAGTTTGACGTTCTTCTTCGGAGAGTTCGCCGTCCTTATCGAGATCAAAACGCTTGAGTATATCCTCGCGAGAAGGCCTCTTATCTCGCTTGCCATGAGGCCTCCCCTCTTGCGCAATCAATGCGGAAGTGACACCTAGAAATAGGGCGGCTGTGGCGGTCGGAATGAGTTTCATAGTAGACAACTAACTTAGTGTGAAAAATGGCAGCATAACCACGAGAGACGCTATGTGAAACCTGCAATTTTGAAATAAGTTGCAGATTGCACAAAAAAAATCAGCTCACCCTCAAATGAAGGTGAGCTGATGGTCTAAATAATTAAAACTAGACTAGAAGGTTCCTCGCAGCAGTCACCACATCACCAGCAGTCATTCCAAGCTTCTCCATCACAACATCACCAGGAGCGGAGATGCCGAAACGGTCGATTGCGAGAACGTCACCATTGAGGCCAGTGTACTTGAACCAAGGAGCAGAAACCCCAGCTTCGATAGCGATGCG
>NZ_JBDOPO010000015.1:1667-9704 GCF_039830215.1 Rubritalea sp.
CACGCTCTCTTTGTACTCGCAGCTCTGGCGGTCGAAACGCTCGAGACATGGCATGGAAACCACGCGGACGCCGTCACCAAGTTGCTCTGCAGCTTCCACAATGTGGCCAACTTCTGAACCTGAAGCCATAAGGATGAGCTTGAGCTCGCCCTTTTCCTCTTTGAGAACATAACCACCCTTGAGTGTGCCTTCACGACGAGTTGCCACTGGTACTTCGCTGTTGTGACGAACCCCCTGACGAGTGAAAATAAGTGCTGTAGGACCATCTGTACGCGCAAGTGAACCTGCGTACGCTGCAGCCACTTCTTCAGGATCAGCTGGGCGCATCACATCGAGGTTAGGAATGACGCGGAGGCCACTCACTGTCTCAACAGGCTGGTGCGTAGGACCGTCTTCACCAACACCTACGGAGTCGTGTGTAAAGATGTATGTCACAGGAAGCTTTGCAAGCGCTGCGATACGGATAGATGGACGAAGGTAGTCAGCGAAAACACAGAATGTCGCTCCTGATGCACGGAACAATCCATCATAAGCGATACCATTACAGATACCACCCATTGCGTGCTCACGGATACCGAACCAGAGGTTGCGGCCAGATGCGTCAGTCGCAGAGAAATCGCCACCACCTTTGAGGTAGTTCTTGGTCGAACCGTAAAGGTCAGCAGAACCAGTGAGCAGTTGTGGTACTAGCTCAGCGATCTTGTTGATCACCACACCGCCAGTGCCGCGAGTTGCGTCCTTGTAGTCAGCTTCGAATGCTGGGATTTGGTCGAGAAGGTCGCTAGGGATCACCTGAGCAACGCCGTTGCTGAGTTCTTCAGCAAGAGCTGGGTTAGCAGCCATCCATGCGTCGTAAGTCAACTGCCAAGCTGCAACTGCTGCTGCACCCTCAGTTGCCTTAGTTGCGAAAAAAGCGCGCACATCGTCAGAGACGAAGAACGAAGCTTCTGGAAGACCAAGACCTGCACGCGCTTCCGCTGCGAAGTTTGCTCCACCTTCTCCGTGTGCTTTTTGTGTTCCTGCAACCTGTGGAATACCACGGCCGATTTCAGTCTTAGCAATGATCACAGATGGCTTACCATTTGTATTCGCCTTAGCAGCATCAATAGCGGACTTCACAGCTGCGAGGTCGTGACCGTTGATTGTCACAGTGTTCCAGTTCTGAGACTCGAAGTATGCTTCAGCTCTGTCTCCTTGAGATACGTCAGCCATTGCATCGAGAGTCACGTCATTGCTATCATAGATGAGAACCAGATTATCGAGGCCACTGTGACCAGCAAATTCGATTGCTTCGCGGGCAACACCTTCCTGGATACAACCGTCACCGGCAAGGATAACCACATTATTGTCGAACAGTGTGTGCTCAGCTGTATTATATCGAGCCGCTGCACGCTTACCTGATATCGCATAACCAACACCGTTTGCGATTCCTTGACCAAGTGGACCAGTAGTTGCTTCTACTCCTGGAGTCTCATCGAACTCTGGATGACCCGGAGTGATGCTGTCGAGCTTACGGAAGCTCTTAACATCTTCTATAGACACACCGTAACCACTTAGATGAAGCCAAGTGTAGATAAACATGGAGCCGTGACCTGCAGATAGGATGAAGCGGTCTCGGTTGAGCCACTTCGGTGTAGCTGGGTCGAAATTGAGGCTTTCGCCGAATAGTACCGCACCTATTTCGGCACATCCAAGTGGTAGACCTAGGTGACCAGATGAGCACGCGTGAACTGCGTCGATTGCTAATCCACGAGCTTGTGCTGCTGCGGATTGTAAAATTTGTTCATTCATAGACGGAGCGACCATTCACTAAGTCACTTAAATCCACAAGAAACAATTTTACCCCGGGCACGCTTTCCGAGTCATACGCCAGCAGCGTCTCACTCTAATCACAGGAATTTCTCACTTAGAGTCAATCTATCGAGATAAATCCTCTTGGTAAAGCACCTTAAAGCCTGATCGATTCAACACATCAATGCCAAAGGAATAGTCCTCCAAGTGCATAGCCACTAAACTCTGCCTGTCGGGATGAGCCATTAAAGAATACGCAAAATCAACATTCGTCTCGGCCGCCATTAGAGCATCTAGACAAGCCCCTAAACCAACACCCGACTCCCTCAATGCAATCACCACCATATCGCATATCGTATATGAAATACCTTTTTCAGCAAACAGACAAAATACAGTATCGGGATCAGTGACTAACATTCTCACGATTGTGGCATCCTTCGAGTCTTGAATACTAATTCCAATAATCTCAACTTTTGCTGAGCGAACGAGTCTGACTAACGCTACCAACGCGCCGGCTCGATTTTGCAGCATCACAGAAAACTGTTTTACTGGTTCTCCTTCTTTTTTAACTAGCACGTCCTCCATTACTTCTGATTTTGAGTTTAGCACACAACTACAACAGCAACTAACTAAAAAAACGCATTGCCCATCGGACAATGCGTTTTGAAAAGTGATTTAAAGATTTGGCTCTTAGCGACTATTGGCTTTAGCAAGGATGACACGATCACCAGCACGAACTCGTGCTCCGGCAACCAGACTATCGTAGTCGATGTCAGCTATCACACGATTTGCTTCTACAGCATTGATACTAAGGCGGCCAATGTGTTGAGCTCCACGTACTATGATCAAGTTTGAGTCAGCATCTATAAGCGCATTTGGATGTGGCTTGATAATCACAAAACCCCAATTGCTATTTACTGCTGTGATAAGTGATGAGAGGCTATTCTGACGAAGGCTATTGATGCGCTCTGACTCACGCTTGTTGAGGTCAGCAAGATCAGCGTTGTTAGCATCCAACTTTTTCTGCACTTCTTCTACTGCAATAGCTAGCTCTTCGCTCTGCTTCTGGAGATCCTTGCGCTCTTCATTGAGTTTCTCAACGAAAGCTGGAATTTCTTCAAGTTCCACATTCTGCCCCTGGAAAGCTTCTTTGACTTTCTTGATGAGAGTCTCAACTTCTTCGATTTGTTCTTGCTGATTAGCTACTTTGTTGTCGAGATCTTTAAGGGTACGTTTCGATGCTAACTTTTGTGACTCCTTAAGTTCAATCTCGGCCCTTGTATCATTGAGGGCGTCTTCGGCCTTCTTCTTGAGATCCTTTTCAAGGTCGTAGTTTTTTTGCATTTTTACATAAGAATGCTCCACATTGACGATGCGTTCTTTTTTCTCGTTTGTGGAGTCAAGCTCAGCCTGGTGCATTGCTATTTTAGTGTATGAGAATACTCCTGCGGCGCCAATTCCCACACATGCAACAGCGAATAAAGGTGTTTTCATAGTAATAAGTAAGTAAGAGGTTAAAATATTATAGCGTTTACTGCTGGGCAATTTTTTCAGCAACTACACGATCCCCTGAACGGAGAGCAACAATAACTGGAAGCGCATCAGGGATGATGTCTGCCGCTGCACGATTTTGCTCAACTGCTGTTACTTTCAATTTAGCTACCACTTCACCATTGCGTAGTACGTCAAGAACGGAACCAGGAACCACACCGTGTGCGTTTCCTCCATTGAGAGTCACAAAACCCCAGTTGCGATACACGCTCTGAACTGTAGTAGAAAGTGATGGGAGTGATTTACCTGCAGTTTGATGCTCGATCACGTTACGCTTGTTAGCTGCTAGAGTTCTAGTGCTCTCTTCGCGTTGCTTCAAGTTTTCCAGATTTGCTTCATCAGATTCAATATCACTCTTTAGCTGTGCAATATTATTCTTGGTCGCTGTGATTTGTGGAACGAGGATGTCTGGATCTGGAAGACCTTTGAGTATATCATTGTTTGATGCGATCTTGCTTTCGTTTGATGAGACAATACTCTTTTGGGAGGTAATATCAGCCTCGATGGCAGCTACTTCAGTGATAACCTTCTCTAGTTTCTCGGACTCTTGCACGTTTTCCGCAAGTGTTGCTTCTTTACTAGTAACTGTCTCGTCACGCTTAGCTGTTAAGTTTGTAAGATCCTCTTGCCCAGCCTTTAGCTGAATCGCAGCTCTCTCATTAAGATTCTGCTGGTTTTTAAATTCGTCATTATTCTTAAAGCCCATCCAGATGGAAAGGGCTAAGACGGCGGCGGTTAGTCCGCCAAAGATATTAGTAGCCATTGTGGTTTTATGTAGCGTTTGTTGAAGTAGGATTTTTGGGTGTGATGTTGGACACTAGGTGGATCCTCCCCCACTCGACAACCCTAAAATTCACAGATTTTCCACATAGCTTTACTTTTATGTAAGATATGCCCACCTTCTAGCAGCATTTCATGAAGACCATCCGACGCATTTTCTCTTATTACGGCCGCTACCCGAAGCTAGCAATAGCGCAACTACTATGCGCTATCCTCATGACTCTCATGCTTCTCATTTTCCCAGAAATGTCCGGCCGCATATACGAGGAAGTCATTGATAGCTACTCGGATACCAAACAAATTGAGCAGCTTGCCAAAAAATTAGAAACTAATCCAGATAATTCAAATCCAGCAGCTGCAGTGGCCGTTCGCAAGCTGATTCCAGATGTGACTACTAATGAGCACAAAAGCGAGAATATAGGAAAGGTTTTACGCTACACATTTATTGCTCTCGCAGCCTTTTTCGGGCGTGATCTTTTCAATTGCCTCCGGATTCTCATCAATAATGTGTTTGAACAGAAAGCCATTTTTGATCTCCGCGCAGAACTTTACTCGAAGCTACAACGACTCCCACTCAAGTGGTTTGACTCTAAGCGCACAGGCGACATAATGACGCGTGTAGCCGAAGACATCCCAGCTATGGAGAGATTACTGATAGATGGTGTCGAGCAGGGACTTATAGCAGCCCTCCAAATCATCATCGTTAGTGTCTTCTTAATATCGAAGGACCCAGTCTTAGGCCTCACAGCTTTGACTCCCCTTCCCTTGTTAGCTATCGGAGCTATTATCTACACCCGCAATGCTAGAGACCGCTACCGCGATCTCAAAAAGCACACAGGTGAGATGAATGCACTCCTAAGTGATAACATCGCAGGAGTGAATCAAATCAAATCTTATGCAGCCGAAGCTGACGAATTGAAACGTTTCAACACGCTATCAAACAAAGTTCAACAAACGACACTAAAAGTGATGAAGCACTGGGCTATGTACTCCCCTAGCATGAGCTTTATAAATTCACTGGGTTACGTGTTAGTACTCGGGGTGGGTGGTTACCGAATCATTACTGACCCTAGCGTTGGCACTGAAATCTACTTGTACTTCTTTACTATTTTATGGGCTCTTTATGAGCCAATCTCTAAGCTTCATGGTCTTAACCAGATGGCACTATCTTCTAAAGCTGCGGCTGAACGCGTCTTTGAGATTCTTGATACAGAAGACGAGGTGCATGCAAATGACGGAGCCAACCTCCCGCTTCCTGTGAGTGGTGAGGTTCACTTTGATCACGTTTACTTTAGTTACGATAAGATCCCTACTCTCCACAACATTTCGCTCAAGGCCAAACCAGGTCAAACCATCGCACTGGTAGGCTCCACCGGCGCGGGTAAATCAACATTAGTCAACCTCCTCACTCGCTTCTACGAATATGATTCTGGTTCTATTACAATCGATGGACATGAGCTCAACAGCTTGAATAAACCCTCACTCCGGTCAAATATAGCCTACGTCACACAAGATTCATTTCTATTCAATGGAACCGTGCGCGATAACCTACTTCTAGGGAAACGTGATGCTACCGACGAAGAACTTTGGCGCGCTCTAGACGCGTCAAATGCTAGCAGCTTCATCAAAGATCTACCATCGCTCTTGGACACCAATGTTGGTGAACGAGGAGTCAAACTCTCTGGAGGTGAGAAACAACGCCTCTCGATCGCTCGCGCACTTCTCAAAAATCAGCCCATTCTCATTTTAGACGAAGCCACAGCCAGCGTTGACAGTAAGACTGAGAAATTGATCCAAGACGCCCTCGATAACTTGTTGAATACAAGAACTGCCTTTGTCATTGCTCACCGACTCTCTACCATCAAAAACGCTGACATTATCCACGTTTTAGATCGTGGTAGAATCATAGAATCAGGCTCCCACGAATGCTTGGTGCAACAAAATGGTAAATACGCCGAACTCTCTAAGCAATCGTTCCTCAACGACAGTTCATTAGACGAATAGCTCCTGAGTAGAATAATCTCTCTCGATGCAGTTTTTACGATTTACCTTTGGCTAGGAAAGACGTAAACGAGCCTCATGCTCGACATCCGAGAAATACGCAAAAACGCTGAAGCTATTCAGGCCCGCCTTGCCACCCGTGGTGGTGACGCTCAGGAGCTGATCAACGAAGTCCTTGTCTGCGACCAACGCCGCAGAGCAATCGAGACTGAAAAACAACAACTTCAAGCTGAACGTAAGTCGTCTTCCAAAGAGATCGGCGCCCTAATGGGGCAGGGAAAAACGGAAGAAGCTGAGACTGCGAAGGCTGCAGTAAAAATGATCGGCGACAAAATAAAAATCCTCGAGCTCGAAGTGGATGCTGTCGAAAGCCGCCAAAACCATCTACTGATGAGCATCCCGAACGTGCCCCATGCTGAATGCCCAGTTGGCCTCACTGAAGACGATAACCCAGAAGTCCGCGTGTGGGGTGAAAAGCCTGCTATTGCTGAGCCACTCGACCACGTTCAAATCGCAGAGAAGCATGGCTTGATCGATTTCGATGCCGCCGCAAAAATTTCAGGCTCAGGATTCGCGGTCTACCGCAGAGCCGGAGCACGCCTCGAGCGCGCACTCATCAGCTTCTTGCTCGACCTCCAAACTGAAGAGCACGGCTACACGGAGGTCAATGTCCCTCACATCATCCGCCGCTACTGTATGGAGGGCACCGGTCAACTTCCTAAGTTTGAAGACGACATGTATGGTCTGGAAGACAACGCAATGTTCCTCGCACCCACTGCTGAGGTTCCTGTCACTAACCTTCTTCGCGAAACTCTACTCGCGGAGTCTGAACTTCCGATCAAGATGACAGCCCAAACTCCATGTTTCCGCCGTGAAGCTGGTAGCGCAGGTCGCGATAACAAGGGGATCATCCGCATGCACCAGTTCGACAAAGTTGAACTAGTACAGGCCGTGCACCCAGACGAGTCACTCAAAGTTCTTGAAGAACTCACCGGCCACGCCGAAGCAGTCCTTCAGAAACTCGGTCTTCACTACCGCACCATCGAACTCTGCACTGGAGACGTCGGATTCTCAGCAACGAAGACATACGACATCGAGGTGTGGGCACCAGGTCAGGGCAAATACCTTGAAGTTTCTAGCTGTTCTAGCTTCGGAGACTATCAGGCACGCCGCCTCCGACTTCGCTTCAAAGACGCTGATGGAAAGAACCGATTCTGCCACACACTCAACGGCTCAGCCACAGCTCTGCCTCGTCTCTACGTGGCTCTACTGGAACAAAACCAAAACCCAGATGGATCCATCACCATTCCAGAGGCATTAGTTCCATATTTTGGTAAAACTGAGATTAGCTAATAAGCTGAACTAACAAATCTTTCAAAAGGTCGCAGTGACTCGCTGCGACCTTTTTTTTTAAGAAAACACAGCTCCAAGAGCAACTAGCCCCTATTGAACTAACTTACCTCCCCATTATGTTCTGCAAGCTCTAGGAATCACCCGTCATGACTAACACCCCTGTAGAACTTCGCTATATCGCCGCGATTCTACCCACTCTGGCTAGCCTATTTGCTTACATGAACTATCGCTGGTGAAAGCGACCCAGTACGATCGGCATCATGCTGATTCCCAGTCATTAGCCATATCCTTTTAGGTCTAAGCTGTGTCTGGCCACCGATGGACGCTTCGCACAACACATCGTTGGCATGATCGACCTCAACGAAGCTCTGATGGAAGGAATGCTCAGCTAGCTTCTCTTTGCTGGTGCATTGCACATCAATATGACCCAACTCAACAAGCAACGCCGCCTTGTCAGTGTTTTAGCGAGTGTTGCCGAGGTTCTCTCCACAGTTACTGTTAGATCTATTGGATACCCTCTATTTGGCGCACTCGGCATTGCCACGCATTATACCTGGTGTC
>NZ_JBDOPO010000335.1:0-2242 GCF_039830215.1 Rubritalea sp.
GTAACACTGCATGACCAACTTACACATTCTTATGCATTACTGGACAAATACTTGTCGACCGGCGAGTCTCTGACGGTATGCGTGGGCTAGCACAGGCACTATTGGGGCTTCTCAGCCGGAGTATAGGGCATACTAACGGGGTGCTTAGTTGTGGAATACTCTACTCCGCTAGACAAGCAGGGTAGACATGATTGGGATGGATGATTTTCTGGTTATCCCTTCCTATGGTGATATTACTCGCACTTGCACACTTTCTTGTTGGCTACGACCTGAAGCTGGTGAGCAGCAATTAGAAGCGACGCAGTTCAGTGTCGCGTTGGTATTTTGAGCTCTTCGATGGGTAGTCTAATGTGTAGTGGATGCCTCTAGATTCTTTGCGCTGAATAGCGCAATCAACTATAAGAGCTGCTACTGTTACTAGATTACGTAATTCTAAGATGTCTGGGTTCACTTTGAATCCCCAGTAGTACTCGCGTACTTCTTTGCGGAGGTTTCGTAGTCGGTGGGCTGCTCGCTTGAGGCGGTTGTCTGTCCTAACAATAGAGACGTAATTCCACATCAATCGACGAAGTTCATCCCAGTTTTGTGAGATGAGGACTTGCTCATCTATAGGTGTCGCATCACCATCCTCCCATGCTGGGATAGGTGGAGAATTTGTTGAGACGAGTTGAAGTGGGTAGCTCTTAAGCATCGATTCTAGAGCTCGACGCGCAACGACATTTCCCTCTAATAGCGAGTTTGATGCTAGGCGGTTTGCTCCGTGAAGCCCTGTGCATGCAACTTCGCCGACTGCATAGAGCCCGCGAATTGTGGTTTTGCCGCTGGAGTCAGTCACAACTCCACCACATTGATAATGGGCGGCTGGGACTACTGGAATGAGTTGTGTTTCACAATCGAGCCCAAACTCGATTAGGGTATTGTAGATGTGCGGGAAGCGATCACGCATAAAGCCGGGTGGTTTATGTGTGACATCTAGAAATACGCAACTTGCGCCAGTTTTCTTAATTTCATGATCAATTGCTCTAGCTACAATGTCGCGTGGGGCGAGTGATCCTCTTGGGTCGTGCTCCAGTGTAAACTCTTCGCCATTGTCATTGACTAGGCGCCCGCCTTCACCACGCACTGCTTCGGAGACTAAGAATGAACGAGCCTTAGCGCCTACAGCTGCTGGGTTGTAAAAGCAGGTTGGGTGGAATTGCACAAATTCCATGTTTGAGATAGTGGCGCCTGCGCGCCAAGCCATTGCGAGTCCGTCGCCTGTTGAACTATCTGGATTAGTGGTGTATAAGTAGACTTTACCGCACCCACCAGTGGCTAAAACGATACGATCAGACCTATAGATTTTAACCTCACCAGATACCCCGTTTAGTACATACGCTCCTAGTACTCGATCCTCGGTGACGACGCCGAGCTTTCCAGTGGTGATGAGGTCTATCGCGAAGTGGTGTTTAAGAAAGGTGATGCTGGGGTGTGCTTTTACCTTTTCAATAAGTTCTGAGACGATGGCGTGGCCTGTGGTGTCTTTGGAATGTAGTACTCGTCGCTTGGTGTGGCCACCTTCGTTTCCTAGTTCGAAGAGCTCAGGGTTCTTGCTGTCTTTGTCGAAGGTGACTCCGTATTTAAGTAATTCATCTATGGTGTCAGTTCCCTCAGTGACGATATCTCTCACGACGTTTTCCTTACATAGGCCTGCTCCTGCATCTAGAGTGTCGGCAACGTGTTGCTCAAAAGAATCACCCTCAGCTCGTAGTTTTGGATCGAGTACTGCGGAGATACCTCCTTGGGCCCAAGCTGTATTAGAGTCGAGCGCATCACCTTTGGTGAGAATTGTTACAGCGCCATGTTCAGCTGCACGTAATGCAAAAGAAAGACCAGCGATGCCAGAACCGATGACTAGGAAGTCAGAAACCATATGTGGTGAGTGTGCGTTGCTTAGTTGCTAGGGACAAGCTCGATGTTGTCAATAAGTCTGACATCACCAAAAAATGCGGCGATCGTGATAAGAGATTTTTGAGTGACTCTCGCTTGGGGTAGTAGGGAGCTTGCGCAGACGCACTCTAGGTAGTCAATTTCAGCTAGCGGGGCATGAGTGTATAGGTGATTTCTAACCGCATCTATTAGTTGCGCGCTGCTGTCAACGCCTGACTCTAGAGATTGCTTAGCTAGGAGCATGGCTTCTCGTATAACGGGGGCTTGAGCTCTAGCTTTCGTAGTAAGACGGACATTACGTGATGAGAGGGCA
>NZ_JBDOPO010000180.1:0-9656 GCF_039830215.1 Rubritalea sp.
AGAATTTGATCAGAGCTCACGAAATCGATGTACTGGAGGCTATATTTACCAAGTTAAACTAGGTAGTTTGTGGCTATTTAGAGTTGGTTTGAAGGCATCCTTCCAGCAACCGTTTTGTCTGGTCTAACATTTCCTAAGCGATTGGCGCCGTGTACAAACTGCTTTGAAGTTTCAGATCCACTGCAAAGGCTGCATCACTGATGCCAGGAGTGTTGAGGCTTCAAAAGGAAGGGAACACGGGGAAGTAAAACAAGAAGACCAAGGAGGGTGAGCGGCCCGATGGATTTGAAAAAGATCCACCCTAGGGAGCTCAAAAAAGACTGTGATACTCGCTGGACCCAAAAGAACAACGAAAATTACTTTGGCTGCAACCACCATGCAAAGGTTGATGCAGAAATGAAGCTAGCCTAATGCTCAGCCCAATTCGAGTTCTTCGAAGGGTGCTCGCATAAGAAGGGCTACGCACAATTGAGAGAGAATGGAAGTTGATAAAAGATCTATCATTGAAGATTTAAGATTTACGATCTTAAAGTAGGGGTTACCTTGCCCGTGAAAGTCACCATTGAAACGCCTATGAACGCTATTGAAAAACTTATTGCCCAGCCTGCAGCCCCTTCTAACGAAGGAGTCTATCAAGCGATATTGGAGTCCGTACTTGAGGCGTTTTCGTTTAGTACGGGTACGATCCACATTTTAAATTCGGAGACTCAATTGCTGGAGCTCGTGGCGCACCAAGGAATCCCAGAATTCTTACTGGATAAAGTAAATACGATTCCTATTGGAAAAGGGATAGCGGGAGTAGCAGCTGAAAGACGTGAGGCTGTGCAGATGTGTAACCTTCAGACGGATACCTCAGGAGTGGCTCGACCGGACGCTAAGAAAACCAATGTGGCTGGAAATATTGCTGTTCCTATGCTGAAGGGGGACGCGCTGAAAGGGGCGTTGGGTATTGGTTTACGAGAGTCACATGATTTTACTAATGAGGAAATAGCTCAGCTTAACCAAGTGGCGGGTTGGTTAGCGCAGGCGTTGTAATCAGCTCGAACTCATTATAAATTATGTTAGTTTTAACAACTGGAGGAACGATCGATAAAATCTATTTCGATGCTATCTTTCACTATCAATATGAAATCGGAGAGTCGACAGTTCCCCATATTTATAATGAAGTATGATTTTCGCTGCCAGACACTTACGCGGCGTTTAAAAAAAAGATCAGCCTAGGGGCTGCTCTTAGGCTTAACGTGAATTGATTGGTAAACGATGAGAGGAGTCTAAAGAATCACAAATTGTGATCAAACGTGGCACTGACACAATGTGAGCAACTGCTGAATTTCTGATTTGAATTGAAGGAAAAACGATTGTGCTGACAGGGGCGCTAGCTCCATCACGGTTCAGCGAGCCCAATGCAGTTTTCAATGTAGGAACAGCATTAGCAGTAGTACAATCCATGGCAGCAGGAGGGGATTTAGCAATGCGCGTGCAGTTTTTTCGTGCCGGTGAGGTCTGGAAAAACCTCGAAGCGAGACGATTTGAGCTTATTCAATAACATCGTTAGGGCTAGGTTCTAGGAATCCTTGATCGATCAAAAATCCTTCGGCAGACTCGAGGGTCTGCACGAAGTAGTGTTGATTGACATTGAAATTGAAGAAAGAATGGGTTGCGCGGTTGAAGGGGACGAAGCGTGCGACATTACGTTTACTTCGAAGGCGTTGCGCAAATTTATCCACATTTGATACGGGAACGATAGGGTCTTCCTTGCCGTGAAAGAAGAGCATGGGTGGGAGCTTGCGCCGAATGTTTTTGTTTGGGCTAGTACGTCGGGCATCGCGCTTGAATGCAAACCTTGCCATACCTAGACCTCGTTTGGTGGTGTCGACAATTGCGCTCCAGAGGATCAGTGCATTGGGGGCGCCAGAGAAGAATCCGTTATTCTCAACTTTCTTATGCATGGCGGAGCAAAGCGCGATGTGTGCTCCAGACCCAGAGCCACCAGCGATAATTTTTTCAGGGTCGACGCCAAGGTAGCGATTGTTTTTACGGACCCAGAGAATGGCAGTCTGTGCATCGCTGATAGACTCGAGTGGGGTGCTAGAGTGGGCGGATGCTGTGCGGTATTCTGCAACAATGCCTACGGCTCCAAGTGCCACGAAATTGAGAGCTTGAGGGACAAACTGAGTGACCATCGGTTGGTCCCACTCCCCTCCATGGAAAAGAACAATGGCACTACGTCGATCGTTTTCATCATGCCCTTCAGGATAGAAGCAATGGAGAGTGAGATCACCTTTTTCCGTGCGCTTGTAAACGATAGATTCCGCTCCCTTGAGGAGTTCTTCATCGCGTATGACGGCGATGGGTGAGACTGATTTATCGGAGGAATCCATGGTTTGTTTTTAGTAGAGGTTTTAGTTTTACCTCTTAGCAGGTTTATAGTGCAATGCTTTGCATGATCCAAAAGAGATTTTTTTTGATGTTAGGCGCACTATTACTCACGCTGAGTGCATCTGGAGTGAGCGCACAGGGAAATAACCCGCAACTGGAGAGTCAACTGAGTGGATTGTACGGCAAGTGGCGCACAGCAATGGTCAACCAAGATATTAGAGCGTGGGCCTCGACGACTTCGAAGAATCGCCAGCTCACGATTCGCAATCGGATCTATTCTGAGCGCAGGCCATTTCCTAAAGCTGTGTTTCAATTGCCAGCTGCACCCCCATCGCTGGAAAATTTACAAGCTTTGAGTGCACATAAAAAAGGTGCAACAGCGACTTCAGTGTACTTTGGAAAAGTAGATTTCAATGTGGGAGGAGATCCAGCAGAGAACCTTCTGCTGTTACACTTCGTGAATGAGGGAGGATCTTGGAAATACGATACCGCAGACTTCATCAACCTTATGGCTCTTCCCAAAGTACGCAAGCAACTCAAAGAGGGAGACCTGACTTATGTGGAGCAAAAAGACTTCCAAGCAACAGGAGTGCCACCGCAGATGCCTATCGCTGTGAATCCAGCCAAGTACATTGCTAAGGTGTATGTATTTTGCCCAGGCCGAGAGGTGAGGATGAAGGTAAATAAAATTTCTGATCACCGTTTCCAAGATACCAAAGCTGCAGAAGTCGTGATTGGTGGAGGCAAAGACGGCATCAATGAAGTTCAGTTTGCGACTAAAAGCCTAGAGGGCAGCACAGGCAAAGAAGCCCTCAGTATCCGAGTGTACCTAATGTCTACTGTACCAGGAACTAAGCCGATCAAAGTATTTGAGTACCAGATGAATGAAGGTGAGCCAGTGAAGGCCTTTGGTAGCGACAATTTTGTCATCGACGCCAAAATGGCTAAAACTCTGAATGGCTAGAATGGTGCATGCTTAACCCTAGAGCTCGGACACTACTAGGGCTAAGTTAAATGCCGAATGCTAGGTGGTTGTTAGAGCCTCCGCTAGGAAGGGGGCGGTGCGAGAATTTTTATTCTTGGCAACGCGTTCCGGGGTTCCTTGGGCGACGATTGTGCCGCCATGGTCGCCAGCCTCTGGTCCCATATCGATGAGATAGTCAGCCTCGGCCATGATGGCTGTGTGGTGCTCGATGACGACCACAGTGTGGCCTTCATCGACCAAGCGATGGAGTACCTCAATGAGCTTACGTACGTCCTCTTGGTGGAGCCCGATCGTGGGCTCTTCTATCAGATAGAGGTTGGTGTGTTGCTTCGTCATGTTGCGGATCGATTTACGTCCTTTGGCGAGTTCAGCGACTAATTTGAGTCGCTGGGCTTCACCACCTGAGAGGCTTGGCGAGGGTTGACCAAGATTGAGGTAGCCAAGACCAGTTTGATCTAACAATGAGAGCGTACGATGGAGCTTGGTGTGATTTTTAAAGAACTTGGCAGCTGTCGAAATATTCATTTTTAGGACATCACCGATAGATTTCCCGTTGTAGAGAATTTCTAGAGTGGCGTGATTGTAGCGTTTTTCCGAACAAGCGTAGCAAGGGACCCACGTGGTAGGAAGGAAGTCCATCTCCAGTTTGATCCGTCCATTGCCTTTGCACTCTGGGCATTGTCCTTCGCCATTGTTGAAGCTGAAACGCGAGGCAGTGTAACCGCGCATGCGGGCTTCTGGCACCACAGCAAAAAGTTTGCGGATATCATCGAGAACTTTGACGTAGGTCGCTGGGCATGAGCGCGAGGTTTTACCGATCGGCGATTGGTCAACTTCGTAGCAATATTTAAAGTTATCGAAGCCGATAGATTTAGAAAAGTAACTAGAGGTGTCTTTATCCTTCGTCGTCGATTTCTTGACAGCGTGTGGGAGGGTGCCGCGCATGAGCGAGGATTTACCGCAACCAGAGACTCCTGAAATAGTGGTGAGACGACCTAAGGGGATACGAACATCGATATCCTTTAGGTTGTTGTGGCTGCAACCTGTGAGTTTTAGCCAGGCATTTTTCTCAGCAATTTTAGGAATGCTGCGGCGCTTGCCTAACAATGGGTGTTGTAGGGGTGCAGCGAACGAGAGTAGAGTGGGAGACTCAGGGAATTCCTTGAGTGTCTTTTTGAGCTGAGATTTTTTACCCGTGGTGTTTGCCACGACATTTCCACCTAGGACTCCAGCACCTGGGCCTAGATCAATGAGTTGAGTGGCACGGCGCATGGTTTCTTCATCGTGCTCCACTACGAGCAAGGAATTACCACGCCCTCGGAGAGCTTCGAGGGTGTCGAGTAGTTGTTGGTTGTCGCGTGGGTGGAGCCCAATGGTTGGCTCGTCTAAGACGTAGAGTACGCCAGTGAGGTTTGACCCTAGCTGGGCTGCTAGCCTGATGCGTTGGGATTCACCGCCGGAAAGTGTGTCGGCTGAGCGATCGAGTGCAAGGTAGTTTAGGCCCACCTTCTCTAGAAAACGAAGGCGCTGGATGATCTCAGGAAGGATGTCGCGTGCGATGAGTTTGTCGCGGCCTGTGAATTTCCATTGTTCTAACATTTCCGCGGCATCGGTGACGGAGTGTCTGGATATATGCGCGATGTTGTTGTCATTGATGAAGACGAAACGTGCATTACGATTGACTCGATCGCCTTGGCATTCTGGACATGTAATACGGATGGAGTCTTCGTCAGTTTGGGGGGAATGGCTGAGTTCTTCGGCGATTTCAGCTTCAGCCTCAGAATTGAATTCGTTTGGCTTTGCTTTACGTTTCTTCTTTTTCTTACCTACCGACTGGCTGATAGATCCATAGCCACGGCAATCTGTGCACCAGCCGCGCGATGAGTTGAATGAGAAGTGGTGAGGGTCAAGTTCAGGAAAGGACACTCCGGTGACTGGGGAAACACGTGCGGTGGAATAGGTAGTTAGTTCCCAGTTGTTAGTAGAGAGTTCTTTGGCCACTGCGCATTGCCCTTTGCCTAAGCTGAGAGCTTGGCTTAGTTGATCTGTGTCGGGAGTTTTGTCGTCGCAGATGACAGCAAAAATGTCGTGCTCCTTGTAGCGGGCTAGCGGGGCGAATGCATCGGTCGCGGTTAGTTTGCCATCGACAAGGAGTAGCTCAATACCTTTGCGATTGGCAGCCGCGGCGACATCGGTATGGTAGCCTTTGCGACCGCGAATAAGAGGAGCCAGCAGGAGGCTGCGTGCTTTAGTTTTGAAGCTCGCTTTGAGCTGCTTGGAAATAGAGTCTAGAGTCTGTGAGACTACAGCTTCGCCAGAGTCTGGGCAATGCTGGGTGCCGAGTTTGGCGTAGAGTAGACGTAGAAAATGGAATATCTCGGTGACTGTACCAACGGTGGATTTACCACCGCCGCGCGAGACACGTTGTTCGATGGCTACAGTTGGTGGAAGGCCTTCGATTTTATCAATATCGGGTTTTTCTAACTGACCAGCGAACTGGCGGGCGTAGGGCGACATGGAGTCCAGAAAACGACGCTGACCTTCAGCAAAAATGATATCAAATGACAGAGTGGATTTGCCGGATCCCGAAAGGCCGGTTACGACCACTAGCTCATCGCGTGGAATGGTGAGGTCGAAGTTTTTGAGGTTGTGTTCGCGTGCGCCGGAAATGCGGATTGCATTTGATTGCAGGCTTTGGATTGTTGATTGCTGGTTGTTTGTTGAGGCAATCGGCGAATGGTCATTTGCGAGGGCTTTGGCTGTCTCGGTGGTAGTTGTTAGGATTTCTTCTGGGGTGCCGTGGAAGATAACTTGGCCACCGTCAGTTCCGGCACCAGGTCCGATCTCAATGAGGTGATCAGCTGAGCGAATGACGTCGAGGTTGTGCTCGATAACGAGGAGTGTGTGGCCAGCATTGACGAGGGATTGGAAGACTTTGAGCAGTTTTTCAATATCGGTAAAGTGGAGTCCCGTTGTCGGCTCGTCTAGAATAAGGAGTTGGCCATTTTCAGTGACTTTCTTGGTTCTCGAAAGGAGCTGGCAGAGTTTGATACGCTGGGACTCACCACCGGATAGGGTGTTGAGCGGTTGGCCCAGTCTGAGGTAACCAAGGCCGACGTCTAACAGAGGCTTCAGTGATCGGTGAATTTTTGATTTGAGGGTGAGCGTTTTGGACTTCACTTCATCCTCTGCAATATTGAAGAAATCAAGGGCCTCAGTGATGGTGAGAGCTAGAACGTCAGCGACGGATTTCCCTTTAAGTTTGATCTCTAATGCAGCTGAATTATAGCGTGATCCTTCGCACTCTGGGCAGGTGATGTAAAGGTCGCTGAGGAACTGCATTTCTACCTTTTCAAAACCATTTCCCCAGCAGCGCTCACAGCGGCCAGTGCCAGAGTTAAAGGAGAAGTAGCCGGCTTTGATATTTTGTGCGTCGGCCTCATCGGTGAGAGCGAAGAGTTCGCGGATAGCATCGAACGCGCCAGCATAGACGGCTGGTGTGGAACGAGGAGTTCTAGTGAGAGCAGACTGGTCGACACGTTCCACGCCAGAAATGTGGTCGATCCCTTTGAGAGATTTAATGAATGCTGGGTCTTCATCGGTGGTGTGGAGGAAGGCCTTCTGGAGGTTGCGGTAGATCACATCATTGGCCATGGTGGATTTCCCTGATCCAGACACACCTGTTAGGCAGATGAATGTGCCGATGGGAAGCGCTATGTTTTGATTGTCGATGTTGTGCTTGTGTGCGCCAGTGAAGCTGAGTTTTTTACGGGATTTGCGACGTTTGGCCGGAGGTTTGATGGATTTATCGCCTGTGAGGTAGGGGAGGGTGATCGACTCTTGATTATCGATTGCTGACTGGTTGACGTCGGTAAGTGGTCCATGGAAAGTGATGTTTCCACCATTTTCTCCAGCTGCTGGGCCAATATCGATGAGGTTGTCAGCTTGGCGCATGACAGCTTCTTCGTGTTCGACGACGACGACAGTATTCCCTTTGTCGCGGAGGTTATGCATGATGGATATGAGCCGGTTGACATCGCGTGCGTGGAGGCCAACGGTTGGTTCATCCAGAACAAAGAGTGTGTTAGTCAACGCTGCTCCGAGACAGGTCGTCAGGTTGACGCGTTCGATTTCACCACCAGAAAGTGTGCGGGCTGGGCGATCGAGGGTGAGGTAACCTAGGCCGACTTCGTTGAGGTAGGACAGACGCGCTTGGATTTCACTCATCGCGTGTTTCAGCGAGCTTGAATCCTGATTTTTGATTTCTGATTTAAGGCTGTTGAACCAATCATTGAGGTCAGTTAGAGGGATGTGCCAAAGCTCGGGGAGGGTTTTACCCTCGATCTTGAAGCATAGGGCTTCAGGCTTGAGACGTGTGGCATTACACGCTGGGCATTCTGTGTAGGCCCGGTAGCGGGAGAGGAAGACACGGACGTGCATCTTGTACGCCTTGGTTTCCATCCAATCAAAAAATCCGCGAACCCCATACCATTTTCCAGCTTTCCAGAGTTTATCAGCATTTCCTTTTTCGCCTTTGAGCACCCATTCTTGATCCTTTTTAGGCAAGAGGTGCCACGGGATGTTTATGTCGATTCCTTGGGCACGCGCGCAACGAATGAGGTCGTCCTTGCACTCAGCTCCTCGTTCACCTTCAAAGGGTTTGATGACTCCTTCTTTGATGGTTAGCGTGGGGTCGTGGACAGACTTTTGCAGGTCGACACCGATGATTCGGCCAAAGCCACGACAGTCGGGGCAGGCCCCCAGTGGTGAGTTGAATGAGAAGAGCGAGGCTGTGGGGGGGCGGAGAGTGAATCCTGTATTGGGGTTGTGCCACTCTGTGCTGAAGGATCGGATCTTAGCCTTGTTACCTGATGACTTGAATTGGATCGAACAATGTCCTTTTCCAAAGTTGAGCGCGGCTTCAAGAGCTTCGTGGAGGCGGGTCTTGTTAGTTTTTGTTAGTTTTATTCTATCTTGAATAATAATAGCAGATGATTCACCCCATGGATTGGTGTCATCTGAGTCGTCAGTGCGCAGAACCTCTCCTGCTTTGAGTACTCTGAGGTAGCCTTGTTGGTTGAGAAAGTTAAAGACTTCAGCGGTGGTGGCATTCTCGGAAATAGTGATGGGGAAGAGAATTAGAATATTTTCTCCAGTATGATTGGAGTAGCTCCAATCTACGATAGATGCAGGGGTGTCGGGTTTGATTTCTTCCCCTGTCTTTGGATCAAATGCCCTAGCGAGTTTTGGGTAAATGACTTTGAGGTAGTCATTGAGCTCGGTGAGTGTTCCAACAGTCGAGCGAGTGGAGCGAATAGAGTTTTTCTGTTCGATGGCGATCGCCGGCGGTATGTTGTCGATACGGTCGACCGCTGGTTTGTCCATGCGATCTAGGAACTGGCGCACGTAGGGTGAGAATGTCTCAACGTAGCGGCGTTGGCCCTCGGCGTAGAGGGTGTGAAATGCGAGTGACGACTTTCCAGAACCAGAGGGGCCAGTGATGACGGTGAGTTGGTTTTTGGGGATGTCGAGATCTAGGTTCTTTAGATTATGCTGACGGGCTCCTCGAATTTGGATCGCTGGTATGTTCTCTGGCACGAGAGGAGTCTAGCTGTGATTTCCTTTCTGGCAAACGGGGAATTGGGCTCAGTTGGAACTGCGTTAGAAAGCAAATTGGATCGACAGCTAAAGGACTGGGCTGTATCTGCATTCTTACTATGAAAATGATCAAAACATTCGCACTCGCCTTTTCAGCTCTGTTGACAACAGCATTTGCTAAATTGCCAGCAGAGATTGCCGGTAGTTGGGTGCTCGATTCCGAGGCTACTGAGAAATTTATTCAGACATCACCGAAGTGGGATGCTGAGGGAGCGAAGTATCTTCCAAGCATTTTGAAGCGCATGTCGATGGTGGAATATACTTTTGAAGAAGGAACTATCTCAGCATCAATGCGCGGGAAGTCACAGGAGATCCCAGCGACACTTGTGAAGAGTGAGGGGAATGTCCACGTGTTCGAAATAAAGATGGGCGAGAAGACATTTACTATCACTGCGACGATCAACAAAAAGGGGCAGCTCAACATGCGTGCGTCAAATTCTGACGACGGCGACTACTACCTATGGACACGCGGCAAGAGGGATGGCGCAAAGGATGTGAGCGATCACGAACTCGCTACTGAAGTCATCGAGAAAGCGCTCGAAGAGGAAGAGCCGAAGAAGTAAGGGCTATTTAGAAAATCTATGCCGAGTCAAAGTGGTGGCTCGTCAATTATTTATGGGGGACTTCGGTGAGC
>NZ_JBDOPO010000028.1:0-2231 GCF_039830215.1 Rubritalea sp.
AAGCGTTGAGTGAAATCTCTAATCTAAGAATCTTTAGCAAAAGCCATTGGCCTGCACGCTAAGGGGCGCAGGAAACACTAGGATGCGGAGCTGGAGCCAATGATGCCAATCTTAGCAAAATGTATTTCAGATCTAGGCTATAGTTAGGTACAAAACCGTGCCACTAGGTGTTGGCGCGGTTTTGTAAAATGGATGGGCTTTTTTATCTTAGACGCAAGGTGTGCCTTCGCTATTAGCGAGAGCACGAAAGTCTTCCACGAGTTGCTTGGAGATTGGTCCAGGTTTGCCGACGCCGATTAGGCGTTGGTCGTACTTTACAGCAGGGATAACCTCAGCTGCAGTGCCTGTTAGAAAAATTTCATCAGCAGTGTAGAGGTCGTAACGGGTCATTGATTTCTCAGAGAGCTCTAGTTCAGCTTTCTCACAAAGTTCGAAAATGACTTGGCGGGTGATCCCGTCGAGCGATCCGTCAGAAACTGGCGGAGTGTAGAGCTTTCCCTTTTTGATGACGAAGACGTTGTCGCCTGTGCACTCCGCTACGTAGCCTTGTTCATTGAGCATTATTCCTTCGATCACACCGGCCTGGATGCACTCGATCTTGGCCATGATGTTGTTGAGATAGTTCAGGGACTTAACCTGAGGGCTGAGCGAGCCAGGAGTTGGGCGACGAGTCGCGCAAGTGACGAGCTCGAGTCCATTGGTGTAGTTCTCTTCCGGGTAAAGCTGGATAGCTGCGGCAATGATGAACATTGACGGCTTAGGGCAGAGATAAGGATTGAGGCCTAGCCCACCTTCGCCGCGCGTGATAACGAGACGGATGTAGCCGTCGGTTAGACCGTTCGCTTTGACCGTGTCGACGGTAGCTTGGCAGATTTCTTCCAAACTCCATGGGAGAGTCATGTGAATTGCTTTTGCTGATAGAATAAGGCGCTCTATGTGCTCCTCGAGTCGGAAGACGCGGCCGCTGTAGAAACGGATACCTTCGAAGATGCCGTCGCCGTAGAGTAGGCCGTGATCAAATACGGAGATCTTTGCGTCGGCTTTGTCGATAATATTACCATCTAGCCAGATTTGTTGCGTGTCGCTCATAGTAAATGTGTGATTTCTTGCAAAGTACGGGAATGAGGTCTGATTGCAACTCACGATTTGGACATTTATGGTGGAAATACTCTGTTTAATTTCAGGCTAGTGGGTATTTGGGTCAAATGTGTCAGATCCCGCGGAGAGCTGAGAAATGACATCGTTCAAAAATCACTCTTTTCATGGGAGGAAATACGAGTAGGCTATGAGCAATGGAAACGTTGCTAGATATACTCTCTCACCCATTCAGCTGGGGGCTATTGCTCGGGCTCGGAATGGTCATTTTTGTTTGGAGATCGGGAGCCAAGGACCGAAAATTTCTTAAAACTGAGTTGAAGCGTGTGGAGGAAGAAAACTCAGAACTTCAAGGCCACCTCAATACGCAACTCAAGATCAACGCCAAGGGCAACGAGTTGCTACAGAATCAGCTAGATGAACTCAAAGAGCAGAACGAGACGCTAAGAGTCAATCTCAGCGCTGTGCAACAAAAACCAGGAAAGGCTGAACTCCGCAGGCTAGAAGTCACCGAGACAGCGATCAGTGTGATGCGTGAGCAAGCGCCTGGATTCGCTCCTGCTTGGGAAAAAGCTCTCCGTGAATCCGAAGACGACTACGTGGCTGCCGAAGGAGGACTCAAAAAACTCATGCGCAAAGTCGTCCCTAGTTTTCGCTCAACGCCAGATACTGGCGGGAAAAAGGTGGAAGAAATTGAAGGGTGAGTACCAGTCAAAAGGTTAAGGGGTTAAGAGGTGATTCCGCGTGATATTACATAAGTTCCCCAACGAGGTGTGTCATTCCAGACTGCGGTGAAGGCAAAGCCAAACCGTAGGGTAATTAGTAGGATGAAATTCCTTGGCTGGAGGCCAAGCTCATTCAAGTCACGCTATGTCCTCACAGCTTGAGTTGATGCGCCTGGGTGAAGAACTGGCGGTAGGTGAGGAAAGTGGCGATCATCGAGGCAAAGGCCGCGGCGCCCACTAGCATAAACATCACGACTATCTGTAACTGCACTGCTTCCATTGGTGGGCTGCCTGCTAGGATCATGCCGGTCATCGCTCCAGGAAGAGCAATTAGTCCTACGGTCTTTGTGCTGTCTACCAGTGGGGTCATGCCAGTTGCCAAAGCAGTGCGAATTTGTCCTTGAGCGGCTA
>NZ_JBDOPO010000021.1:0-2227 GCF_039830215.1 Rubritalea sp.
AGGGAGTTCGTAGGTCTATCTGCGTATGGAATGATGTGCTCGCGTTCTAGCTGAGGCAGATCGAGCGCGTCATACTTTTTGCCTGTGAACGGGCAACGCCAGTCCATGTCCATAGCAAGGCGGCATTTACGGATGAGTGAGCCAGTGACAGATAGGTCTGGTGCATTTTCTTCAAGATATTTTACGGCTGACTTAAAGTGCGAGAGACGCTTGGTCAGTTCCCCTGCCATTTTGTCTGCCGTCATACTTGAGTATTCTTGAAGATCTCGAGCAACTTCTACGACGATATCGGAGACGATTTTAGCATCGCCATCACAGTAGTTCTCAATGATGTCATCGACTAGACGTAGGAGGATCGTTAGGCGTTGGCGGATGAGGTGGTTATTCGTGAGTTCTTCAATAGGTCGATCACGTTCGGCTTTGAGTATGTCTTTGCTTCTGTAGATCGGGCCAGCAGGAAGCGTGGCTGTTTCTTTTTCTGTAGGGTGTCGATCAGTGCTGAGCACAAAATCGAAAATCTCCTGCATGACGCGGCGCGAATACACGGCTCTGCCGCTGAGTGCATTTGAAGGAGCGAAACGTTTACGCAGGAAATGCTCTCGAGTGAGGTAGCTAGGTTTCTTCTTTTTCTGATCAGTTTGGACATGCTGTTCAATTTCTGAATTGAGAGGGGAAGCGTCGACGCTTTCCTTGGCGCATTGGTCGAGCATCCACTGGAGAGTGACTGGTCGTCCTTTCTTCCATCTACCCAGTGCTTTTTGCTTGGTGTGCTCTGAAAGGTGGCGCCAGAAGTGGGCGAGTGTTATGGTATTTTTTCTAGGACTTGAATCGCCAGAATTGAAATAGGCGAGGGCTGGATCAAGAACGAGAGCGTCTTTGGAGTCTGGATGGATTTCGAACGAGGCGTGGATGTTTGAGTTCTTGGAGCCTGTGAGTTTTTCGACGAAAGACTTGAGTTCGGTAGGCGTGAGCTTCCCTTTCTCTTCCATGAAGGCGTGAACAGCTTGTCGTTGCTCAGCTGTGAGAGATTTTCCTTCCACCTTGATGTTGGCAAGAAGCATAGCCCAGCGGAAGTAGCGGAATTCTTTTGAGATTTTATTTGGAACCTTTTCTCTTGAGATAGGACATTTAGCAATGATGCGGTTATCGAATCGAGGAATGAGCTGACCAAAGAGTAAGCCGCCGAAGTAACGTTTAGGTAGCTTAATGCTAGGAACTGGAATCGTTTCCCACGCTCGCTTTTCTTGAGATCCTTCTGAGGCAATAAGTGTGGTGATGAAGTCATCATCGAGCTTATCTAAGTGACCCTTGTGTTTGTAGAGAATCTCGAGAACTTCGTTTCTTACAATACTGCGCGGGAAGGCGGCGTTGAGGGTTTTGAAAGGATTGTTGGAGGAAATTTTGTTACTGTTTAAGTCAATGCCGAGCTCTGAACAAACCGTTTCAGCCATACTATTTGTGCCATGCTTTGCCATCAGCTCAAGTGCGGTTTTCTCTTTCTCGGTATCTCCTCCCGAGTCGTTGTCGTGACGTGCCCAGCGGCTATTGCCGTCATAGCCACGATTGTGAGCATACCAGCGAAGTACATGCCAGAGCTCTAACCATGATAGAGTAGGAGCGTCTGATATGAGAGATTTTGCCGCCAACATATGTGGAGCGGGGTGTCCTCCGTTGTCTAAATCTGTAGGACTGAGCACCGAAAGGTGTGCGAGTAGATCTTTTAGTCTAGTTATTCGCTGACGTGTGGATCTGATATTACGTCGAGTTCGTCTGTGGTCTCTTCTAGAAGAGGCTAAGCAGTCGTCTTTAGGAAAAATGACTGAACCGCAACCTTCTATGGACGGTGTTGGAAATGGGGTGCCTTTGGAAGATTTTTCGGAAGTTAGCACAGCCCAGCCAATAGAGGAATGACCAATGTCGAACGAAAGAACACACTTTTTGCTTTCACACATGATCTTAAACTGATAGGTATTCTAACGGAATCAAGACAAAGTTTGAAGTACAGGCCGCGTTTCTAGCTGTCAGGCAGCCAACACCGGTTCAAAAGTATTTCCTTAAACCCCGCTTCGGCGGGGTTTTTTCGTCCCCCTTTTAGGAGGCTCAGGCTGCCCGGGTGTATTGGGGCACGACCTTGTGCGGTGTCACTTTGAGGCAATCGTCGAGAGGGTGCTCTAAATGGGACGAGGATCGCTTCTAAGAGCTTTGGATACCTCAAAGGTCAATCCCT
>NZ_JBDOPO010000368.1:0-9616 GCF_039830215.1 Rubritalea sp.
TGTCTGCGTTCTTCTCCTTAATGCGCATGAGCATTGTGCCGTTGTCTACTACGAGCGTTGCTCCAGCAGAAACGTCGTCCATCATGCCTTCGTAGTTCACTGTTGTGGAGAACGGTATGGTTGCTGGTGCGGACTGGCGGCGGATTTCGAATGTGTCGCCAGCCTTGAGGATGAACGGTTCGTCGAGGTCTCCTGTACGGATGGATGGTCCTTGAAGGTCAAACAGGATGCCGACGTGCTTTTGGCGGTTTTCAGAAATTTCGCGGATGATTTTAACGAGCTCGCGGCACTTATCGTGCTGAGCGTGGCTCATGTTCATGCGGAAGACGTTGACGCCAGCGTCGATGAGTTCAGCAATAGCTTCGGATGAGAAAGTTGCTGGCCCAAGTGTTGAAATGATACTAGTTTTTCGGAACATTGTGGTGAATTAGTTGTGCAGCTGAGAAAGAGTCTAAGTTGCGGGTTTCTTGCCGAGAAGGCGCGATGGTAATCCTTTTTTATGAGGTGGCAAGCCTCAGGTTTAGATTGTTGCCAACGGTTGTTCTAACTTGTCGGGAATTCGTCTATTCCTAGTAGTTTTGCTGCAAGGTCTTTGTCTTCACCACTGCGTTTCAGGCTGTAGCGTATGAGCTCGTCGTACAGATTGATGTCATAGTTTTCTTCAGAGAAGTTAAAAAGTTGGTCAAAAAGTTGTGTGATCCCATTGTTAGAACGCAGAGTTTTCCCGATTGGAATGTCGTGGGCCAATAGTACATCCGAGGTGGCGAGTGCAGTGGCTCGTGCCATTGTATTTTCTAACTCACGGACATTGCCTGGCCATTTGTGTTCTTGTAGTACTGCGATGGCCTCACCTGATAGGCGGATCCGAGCCATGCCATTTTTCTTGGTGATCTTTCTGAGGAAGAATTCGGCTAACAGCGGGATGTCCTCAAGTCGGTCACGTAGTGGAGGTATCCGGAGTTCTACCACATTGAGACGATAGTAGAGATCTTCGCGGAATCGTCCTTCTCTGACTTCTTGGGCTAGATCTTTATTCGTGGCGGCCACAATTCTAACATCGCTTGAGAGTACATCGTTGCCACCGACGCGTGAGAACGTACCTTCTTGTAGCACACGCAAGAGTTTTACTTGGACTGGGAGTGGCATATCGCCGATCTCGTCAAGAAAGAGTGTGCCGTTATCACATTGTTCGAAGCGGCCTGCACGTTTGGCTGCTGCTCCTGTGAAGGAGCCTTTTTCGTGGCCGAAGAGTTCGCTTTCTAGCAGGTTTTCAGGGATGGCGCCGCAGTTAAGCGCGACCATTTCATTTTGTCGACGCGGACTATACTCGTGTACCGCATTTGCCACGAGCTCTTTACCTGTGCCACTTTCACCGTAGATGAGAACTGGAGCATCGGTGCGGGCGACGCGACCGACAGTTTTGAAAATATCTTGGAATGCCCTAGATATACCAATGACCTGCAGGCGTCCGCCGGCCTCAGGGATGACCTGTTTGTGTTCGCCAGCAGTACGGCGCCCCTCTATGACCTGCCAGGCGCTTTCAACAACACTGCGAAGTTCAAAAACGAGGGATTCCTTACGTAGTATGTCGTGAGCGCCTTGTTGGGTGGCTTTGACCACTTGAGCCGTGCCGGGAAAACTAGCAGTTATAATAACAATGATCTCTGGGTAGGACGCTTTAAGCTGTCCTAGTAGTTCAATTCCATCAATCGGAGTGAGTACGATGTCTGCTATGACTAGATCGACCGTCGTTTTCTCACAGATTTTCTGAGCATTGTTGGCATTATCGCAACGGAGGATGCGGATGCCTTCAGCTTCAAGCTGTTTAGTAGCCCAGTCAAGGTAATCGAGATCTGGATCGACAAGGAGGAGAGTGCGTTCGGCTGTGGCTTCGGAAGACATAGTTTGGTGGGCCTCAGCAGTTACTTCTGTAGCTGCCAAGGGGGTTAAATTGCTCCAAATCGACGTTGGCGGCTATGAAAATGTGTGACAGCGTCGTAGAGGTCGCTTTCAGCAAAGTCTGGCCAGAATTTGTCAAGGATGACTATTTCTGAATAACTGAGCTGCCATAGCAAGAAGTTAGAGAGGCGGAATTCACCAGACGTGCGGATAAGTAGATCAGGATCTGGCTGACCAGCAGTATAGAGGTGGCTAGAAATGGTGCTGTTGTCGATGTCATCGACGGAGAGTTTTCCTGCTGCTACCTTTTCTGCGATCAATTTTGCGGCGTCTACAATTTCCTCTCGCGAGCCGTAGGATAGTGCGAGGTTTAGGGTGAGAGCTGTGTTGTTAGCAGTCTTCTCAATCGCCTTGTTTAGCTGAGCGCACGTTTTTTTGGGGAGCATGTCGGTACGACCAATCGCATTGAGTCGCACATTATGTGCCATCATTTCCTTTGTCTTTTCTTTCAGAAAGCGCTCCAGCAATTGCATGAGAGCTTTGATCTCGGACTCTGGCCGCTTCCAGTTTTCTGAAGAAAAGGCATAAAGTGTGAGGTGCTTGATGCCGAGGTTCTTGCAGCCTTCGACGGTGCGACGGACTGATTCGGCACCAGCTCTGTGGCCCGCAATCCTTGGTAAACCACGCTGGTTCGCCCAGCGGCCATTGCCGTCCATAATAATGGCGATGTGTTTTGGAGCGCTGAGCTCGGAGGCTATTTGGTTCTTACTCATTCGGTGGGGTGAGTTTTGCATGGTTGTGGATGAGATTGCAAGTGTGAGCACGATTTTCTCTGTGATGAATTTCAGCGTGTCCTTGTCATGGTCTTAAAAGTGTTTGTAGTATGCTGCTTATGCCTCGATTTGTGCTTTCACTAGACCAAGGGACGACAAGCTCCCGCTCGATACTTTTTAATCATCAAGGAGAGATTGTTGCGAGTAGTCAGAAGGAGTTTGCTCAACATTTCCCGCAGTCAGGCTGGGTCGAGCATGATGCTGATGAGATTTGGCGAACCCAGCAGCAGACGATGTTAGATGTGTTGCAGCAAGCCAAGCTCACTGAGGCTGACATTGCAGCCATTGGGATCACCAATCAGCGTGAGACAGTGGTGGTGTGGGATAGGAGGACTGGAGTTCCATTGATGAATGCCATTGTCTGGCAAGATAGGAGAACGGCGGATCAATGTAGGCAGTTGAACGATGCTGGATTCGAACCAGCCATTCGCTCAGTAACAGGTCTGAAAATCGATCCATATTTCTCAGCGACAAAGGTACAATGGATTCTCGATAATGTTGAGGGGGCTCGAGGGAGAGCAGAAGCTGGCGAGCTCTTTATGGGGACTATGGATAGTTGGTTGATCTGGAAACTCACCGATGGTAAGCAGCACGTGACGGATGCGACGAATGCTAGTAGGACTTTGTTGTGTAATATTCATACAGGAGAATGGGATGACGCTCTGCTAGAGAAGTTCATGATCCCTCGGGCCATATTACCAAAAATTGTCGATAGCAGTGGTGTGGTAGGTGAATGGCGTGGAGTTCCCATTGCTGGTATTGCTGGTGACCAGCAGGCCGCGCTTTTTGGGCAGGCATGCTACACGCCAGGTTTAGCTAAAAATACCTACGGAACGGGTTGTTTCCTGTTGCTCAATACGGGTGATCGAGTAGTCCGATCCAATAATCAATTGCTCTCAACCATCGCGCTGCAAATCAATGGAGTGCGTGAGTACGCTCTTGAAGGATCGGTTTTTGTTGGGGGCTCACTGTTCCAATGGTTGCGAGATGGCTTGCAGATTTTTGACGATGTGAAAGAGCTGGATGCTCTAGCTGCCACTGTTGATGACTCTGGCGGAGTAGTCATCGTTCCCGCTCTTGCTGGGCTCGGAGCCCCTCACTGGGACCCTTTCGCTCGGGGCTTAATCACCGGCCTGAGCCGAGGGACGACCAAGGCACACATTTGTAGAGCGGCATTGGAGGCTGTTAGTTTTCAATCGATTGAATTGCTAGAGTGCATGCAGCGCGATGCCTCGACCAATCTAGAGGAGCTGAGGGTAGATGGGGGAGCTAGTACGAGCGATCTGCTGATGCAGATTCAGGCAGACCTCATGGACTGCGAGATCGTGCGTCCCAAGGTGACTGAAACTACCGCCTTTGGTGCTGCTGCGTTAGCAGGACTGGCTGTTGATTTCTGGAATTCCAAGGAAGAATTGGCCGAAATCTGGCAGGAAGAAAAACGCTTTAAATCTCAAATCTCCGAAGAAAAAAGGAAGCAAATGCGTGCTGCGTGGGACTCCGCTGTAGAGAAAACTAAAACTTGAGTAACCCTATGATTAGCTTTTCGCCAAGTGTTTTGCAAGACGCATAGCTAGGCACATGATTGTGTGGCTGGGCGGTAGTCCCCAAGCTTCGGGTATGACTGAGGCGTCACAAACATAGAGACCCTTGAATTTGGTCTGTAGGTCGGAATCAACGATTTCACCAATTTTAGCACCTCCCCCAGGGTGGGCAGCAAAGTGGTGACTGCGGAAGATGCATTTGGCTCCAGCTTGTTTGAGAATGGTTTCAGCGATAGCACAGCCTTTGTCGAGTTTTTGCTTATCAGCCTGAGAGAGCTTTTTATTGATCCATTTAGGACCGATGCGGCCAGATAAATCGTCTTTGATTTTGACCATGATACACAAGGTTTTGGAATGTGCGTGTAGACGATCGACTCTGCCCGCTTGGGCACTGAAAGCTTGGAACAAGGGGCGGGGTAAAGTGAGGTCGGCTAGCATTATTCCTTCTTCGGGTAGATGTAGGCCTGCGGCCATGGGGACTTCTCGTCCGCCTTTGAGTCCTTTGACGCTACCCATCACGGCAATCACGGGATCAACGAAATAATCTTGGCCAGCCGTGTCGAATCCAGAGTCTTGTAGGATGCGTGGAGATCCGATGCCTCCGGCGGCAATGATTACCTTTTTCGCACGGATTTCTTTCATTCTTCCGGCTTGTGAATACTCGACGCCAACCGCGCGCTCACCTTCGAATAGCACGCGCGAGACTTTGGCTTGGGTTGTTAGTTGAGCTCCCAGTTGGATGGCTTGATCGAGAAACATGCGGGCATTCCATTTTGCGTCGTAAGGGCACCCATAAGTGCACTTGTCGCAGTTGGTCCTGCATTTGTCCATGTAGATGAACTTGTCGATTTTTTGCCAATTTAGACCGAGTTCCTTCGCTGCGCTCATGATCTTGTGCGCCATTGGCCCGATAAGATGGTCGGGAAGTTTTTCAATGGGTATCAGTTGACGGACTGCCTCGATTTCGTGGCTGAGGTCGATGCCGTATTTTTTGAAATACGGTATTGGGGGAGGCGTCGATCCAGCAAAATTGATAGCCGACGAACCACCTGCTGTGATACCTCGCAATACGAGTGACAGGTCGGAGTTGAGGAAAGCTCCCTTGCCGGGAATTCCAGCAATTTTGATCATCTGTTGGAGGGTGCCCTCGAGAGGGTCCTGATTGCCCCATTCTAGGATGGCGATTTTCTGGCCGCGCTTGGCCAGTTCATTGGCGAGTGTTGCACCGCCCAGGCCACTACCAACAACTATAGCGTCTAATACTTGCTCGTTGGAGAGTATTGAAGATAGGTCATTCTTTTGGATCATATTCTCAGCCTAACCTGGAGGCCAGAGCATCTGGCGGCCGGCTAGGATGTGTAGGTGGAGGTGGGGAACTGCTTCACCACCGTCTTTGCCATTGTTGATCACTGTGCGGAAACCAGATTCGGTGAGACCTTCTTGCTTTGTCACTTTTTGTACTGTTAGCAGCAGGTGGCCTAGTGTGCCTTGGTCATCGATGCTAGCCTCGGCAAGTCTCACAATTCGCTTCTTCGGTACAACGAGTAGGTGGACTGGTGCTTGAGGGGCAATATCGCGAAAGCAAATACAGAGGTCATCTTCGTAGATAATGTCTGCAGGGATTTCACGATCGATGATCATTTCAAAAATTGTTTTGTCGGACATGGTTTAGGCTAGCTTGTTGAGTAGGCTAATGACGACGCCTTCGAGGTGTGATTCTAGTGCTGAAAGGCCAGCCTGAATGTGGTCTGATGCGAGGTGCTGGTCTAGCGCATCCTTAGATGTCCATGTCTCATAGAATACGAAGTGGGAAGGCTTTTCGCGGTCTTGGTGGAGATCGTATCTGATGCACCCGGTTTCAACGCGTGTAGGAGAAATGAATTTAAGAAGCTCGGCTTTGACGAGTTCGATAGAGTCTGGCTTTGCAGTGATTGAGGCACTGACGTAGAGGTCTGACATGGTGTTGTTAGGTTTGTAAGTTTTATTTGTTAGTCTTCGGTAGTTTCGCCTTTTTTCTTACCTTTAAGTTTGGCTTCAATGAATGCGTCGAGGTCGCCATCCATGACGGCTGCGACGTTTGTCGTTTCTTCGCCAGTGCGAAGGTCTTTTACCATTTGGTAGGGTTGGAAAACGTAGGAGCGGATTTGACTGCCCCATCCGATATCACCTTTTTCTCCGTATTCACGCTCGGCGGCGTCTTTTTGTTTGTCCTCCTCTATCTGATAGAGCTTTGCCTTGAGTAGCTCTAGTGCGACTTCGCGGTTGCGAAGTTGTGAGCGTTCTTGGGTGCAGCGAATGACGATTCCTGTAGGCTTGTGCTTGAGAATAACAGCAGTTTCGACCTTGTTCACATTCTGACCGCCAGCTCCACCGGAACGCGCTGTTTGGATGTCTATGTCTGCAGGGTTGACGTCGATTTCGATGTCGTTGTTCATCTCAGGTGTGACATCGATCGATGAGAAAGAGGTGTGGCGTTTGCCTGCTGAATCAAATGGTGAAATGCGCACGAGGCGGTGGACCCCGCGCTCATTCTTCAAATAACCATAGGCGTAGTCACCGTCGACTTTGATAGTTGCGCTAGAGATACCGGCGCCGTCGCCATCAGCGTAGTCCACCGAGCTCACGGTGTAGTTTTTGCTTTCAGCCCAACGAGTGTACATGCGTAAAAGCATGGCTGCCCAGTCACAGGCCTCGGTGCCACCAGCTCCAGAATTGACTGTGACGTAGCAGCTACAAAGATCGTTAGGTTTATCTAACAGGATGAGTAGCTCGAAGGATTCGAGCTGTTTGGCGATCTCAGTGAACTCAGATGCAGCTTCTTGTGCAGCATCGGCGTCTTCAAACTCTTTAGCTAAAGCGATGATCTCTATAAGATCAGCAAGGCGTTTCTCCAGCTTGAGAAAAGGGTAGAGCTTGCGTTTGATTGTGTTGGCTTGGGCGACAATCTGCTGTGCTTTTGTGGCGTCGTCCCAGAACGAGCCTTCTTCCATCTGTGCGTCAATTTTTGAAAGCTCACCATCCAAGGTAGGGATGTCAAAGGTACCTCCTGAGTGCAGACAGACGGCTCTGGATAGAGCCTGTGTCGACCGCCAGGAGGTCAGCGTTATAAGGTTCAGACATGTACTGGTTCTGCTATGCTAGAGCAGAATATTCAAGGACGAAGAATTAGAGGTCACCAGGGAAGGGGGAGGCACTCATGCGAAGTTCGACTTCATCGGCTGAATAGCTCGGTCCGTTTACTGGATTATCGAGAGGAGATGATTGGGGGCGGATCACAGCTAGAGCGAAGGTGCTGCTCACGGTGGCGGCTAACAACAATCCGACTATCAAAGGGCCTAGAGATTTCTCTTTGCTGAGGAGGCTGTTGACTCGATTGCGGAGGGATGCTTTGTCAGCTATAGCTAGTGCAGTAGAGGTTTTGTGGATGAGTGTCTCGGCTACTTCGCAGTAGTGCTGACATGTAGCGTTTTGCGTCAGTACTATTGGTGATTGTCTGAGCACCCACAGCGAATTCACATTAATAACCGAGAGGGTTCCGGAGAAGCCAAATAAAAGGGTTACGTCAATGGAGGATGCAGTTGACTTGGGCAATATGAGAAAGTCAGAGTTCACGACGGCGCACGTGTCCAAGCTCGTGGAGTAGCACCATGCGGAGAGTCGAGACGTGCTAGGTGATAGCGTTTTCAAGTAAAAAACGTGAGTCGAAGGAACCCTGCAACTACTGGTGAAGTGACCATTGGTGTGCAGCGCAGAGTTATTTGTTTCTGTAATCCAGCCTTACGCGTTGTTTCTGTGAGAAGTTGCTGAATGTCGGCTGATTCTATAGCAACCGGACGAAAAATCCATTTGCTGAGTGTGTTGACATGTAACTAGTCGCGATCGGAAAAGAGAGTCGCTCCGATCGACCAGAGGCTAAGGGCAATAGTGAGACAGATAGATTAAATCTGGGTGGTAAGACTTTGAAGGCTAGTATTTTGTACCCAAAAACTTAACTGAATATGCCATTTAGGTAGCGCTAGTAAAATAGGGGTGATGAGTAAAAGTATGATCATCTCTGTGGTGAGAGAAGATGCTCTATCGGGGCTTTTTTTTACCTGGCCACACACTCATGTAATAAGCGTTGATTGAGGGAATGAGGCTAATGCGGATGGCTCCCATTGGGGGGATCTTAGTCTGCTTTGCTTTCTACTAGCTTACGAATTTCAGAGAGCTCTAGTGCGCTAAGATGTATGGATTCCGCATCGAGTAGCGCTGCGACCAGTTTTTGTGGCTTGCCCTCAAAGAAAGTGGATAAAAGGTTGTGAATAGCTGATTCACGCGCTTTATTTTCGTTGATTGCAGCCTTGTAGATATAACGTCGGGATTCTTTGCCATGTTTCAGCATTTCCTTGTTTTCGAGTGTGGCCAGTAATGCTCGTACAGCTGAATAGGAAGGAGGCTCGGGTAGGTTCTCTTGTACTTCCCTCGCTGAGGCCTGACCTAGACGGTAAATGATGTCCATTATCTGCCGCTCACGTCGAGAAAGTTGGCCTTGTTCCAATCGGTTCATAAAGTCAGCATACGTAATGCTAAAAATCCTGCAATTAAAAATGTGCTAGGAAAGTAGCATGTGAAATTTTGAGGGATGCATGCAATGCTATGTTTTAGCTTTTATGGAAATTAAATCTCTTCTTCAGCTCATTTGGTTACGTGGAATGTTATCTATAATGTCATGCGCGGTGCCCATACGCGTTCACTTAATGGCTAAAATTCTTTCATAGAGTGATTTGCGAGATCTTTTATCCATCCAAACATGAGTTCTTCTAGGGTCAATGGGGAGGCTAAGCAGCTCAAACTCAGCGTGCCTAGTTGCTGAGTTATCACTTCACTCACCTTCTCGTAGCTCAGAGCTCTTTTGACACTCACAACTGCTAACATAAAGATAGGGTTCACCACTAACTGTTGGATCAATGCTGCAAGCGCTATGCAGCACAGATGGTGGTAATTTGTGTAACGTTTCAAAGTCGGCTTCATGTTCAGCGATTGCTTCCAGGCCTTGAATCTGATTTCTACACTCCATCTGATTGAGTAGATTTCAAAGAGCTCCTTGGCCATACGCACTAAGTGAACGCGTATGGGGGGATAGTTGAATGAGGAGTGAAATCTGGATGAGGGTATGGCAACAATCTTAATGCAGATGGGGGGAGATTTATTGTTGGTGATATTAATGGGGCGGAAAATTAGGCAGCATAGGATATTTTTGATGAGTTGAAGTATTTCTGAATCCTCGTCTGCCTCTTAGCCAAACTCCTGACTTGAGTTTTAACCTGCTCCTTAAATTTACCTTTTCCTCGAAGTGATGGT
>NZ_JBDOPO010000336.1:0-9595 GCF_039830215.1 Rubritalea sp.
TCTTCGCTCACGGATATGAATCCGTTCAATCATCACGCCTTGCCTTGCTTGAAATTCTTTCCAGCACCACCAACGCTAGTTGCCGGAGGTGCCCTTAAGGAATGATGAAGCTGGCCAAGCGGTGAACTAGCTATACCGCGAAAAAACGAAAGCATCGAAAGGCCCGCGCGATGAAACTTTTTAACACCGGTGGCACTAAATTCTCGAATTATAAAGGCTGGGGTGTTTCTCCTCAGTCTCGGTGTAGCAATAGTTAGATTGCCTAACGTGAGTTGTGACTAGCGATCGCTGCAAGGGCATTCTTCATTCTAAAATCATAAATCTAAAATGAAGCTCTCTACACTTTAGTGGCATCTATGATCACCGTGACCACCGCCCGTGTCACATGAGTTATATTGGTAGTGGCTGTCGTTATGCGATCTATGATGACCGTCTCTATGGTTGTTGTCGCTGGCGAGGGCTGCACCGATGAGACCGGCACCAACAATTCCCACGACTGCGAGCCCTGGGTCGACGGATTGAACTGGTCGACCGTTCCGGTCATAAGTGGTCATGCAGCTAGGAAGGGCGAGGCAGGTGGCGAGGGCGAGACTGAAAAGTTTGAGTTTGTTCATGCTGATATAAATTGATTTCAGCGGATTGGACGCACTCCGTCCCAGATCGATTCAATTTTTTTTGTATGGCTGGTTTTTGTACAGCAGAGCGGTGTCATTCAAGTGCCTGCAAAAGGGGGGGGATGTTTCAATTCGTTAGCTTGTGAGATAAGGCATTTAAATCTCAAATCGACTTTTTCGAAGGGCAGGCTTTAAATGACTTAACGAAAAATCAGTCGACTCACCTCAAGAAGTAGTTCAACAACTTATAACCTCTCAGTCCCTTTCTACGTTCAAACGCAACATCACCGAGAAGTCTCTGCGCATTGTGTCTGAATACTCTACTTTTGTAGCAATGGAGGCGATCAATGCTATTCAACCAAATGTGGCGCAAGATCATGTCATGTAGCACTCGGAGGAAAATTTCTGAAATTGCGGGTGAGTCCGTTTTTTGGCAGATGGGGTAATTTGTTGCTGGCTATCGGAAAATATTTGACGAGTTGCCCTCTTTTACTGCCTAGTGTGCTAGCTAAAGGTACTGCTAGGTTTATGTTTGATCTCTTTGGTTGAGTATGCTCAGAATGCGTCGATGAAAACACTACCGATCACAATCACCTCTCTAGTCTTAACTATGGGGCTGGTGAATGCACAAGAAGCAAAACCTAGTGCCGAGCCAGCGAAAGCTCCACTGACTATCGAAGAACGTAAGGCTTCGATCTCTAGCATTGAGGCGCATATCAAAGAGCGCCGTGATCGTTTAGATGAAATTGGAGCTGACGTGCTGCGACTCGACGACCGACTCGAAGGTAAAGTGGATAAGATCGTCAATAAACTCGCGAGCCTCAAGGACTCAAATTCTTCACGCCGTAGAGTGAGTCAGATGAAAATGGCCGCGATGGCAAGCTTGGTGGAGAATGCCAAGAAATACCAATCCAAGCGCGCCGAACTCATCAGTGAGCTGAAAAAAAATAAACCGACCGAGCCCAAGGATTATGTGGAAGGTGATCTAAAGATTGCTGACGACCGTGTGGAGAAGCGTGTTTCGCAGGTTCTGCTGTTATCTAAATCTTTCTCGCAAGAAGAAGACATAGAGAAGTACACTCGCGGAGGTCGTGGTTATTACTACTATGGAGGAGGCCGTGGTGGTTGGCATAACAATGAGCGGGTGAGTGAAGAATGGCTTCAGAATAACCGCGATAAGAGCATGGACAAGAAGCAGCGCGATGCTGTGAAGGCGGCTATCGAAAAGTCTTTAACCCGTTACGAGTCGCTCGCTAATGGCGTGGCGGACAGACTTAAGGATGCAAAGCTCTCAGCTGAATACCGTGCACTATTAGAATCTGAGCAGGAACATTATGTGGATGTGCTAGCTAAGCGTAAGGCCCAACTCGCTGATTTTGCCTTAGTAGACGCGCCGAATACCCGAGCGATTAGCCACAGTGCTGCTATCGATATCGAGAGAGCACTAGATGATGCAGTGGATGATTTCCAGTCTGACATCCGTCTGATCAAGCAAAAGTATGGTGAAGTGAAGGCTGAACGCCAACGTATTCAGAAGCTCGAAGTGAATCTAGCAGCACGTAAAAAGTGGTTAGAAGACTACGAGGCTGGAAAAATTAAAATACCAACGAAATAGTCAAGCTTATGTGTTTCAAACTTCCGCTCACATCCATCGCAGCAGTATTCCTCTCTGCGGGTCATCTATGAGCTCAAGACTACCAAGAGAATATTGCTAGCTCTGATGAGGAACCGAATTTAGCCGAGAAATTAGCTAATCCATTGGCGTAGCTCATTAGCATGCCGACCAAGACCACTCTGTATCTGAACTCTGAGTCGACTTTTGATTGGCACGCTGAGCAATGGGCTGCTCCTCTTAACTTTGGTTTGAATCAGATGGTGAAAATTGGCGATCAGCCATTGCAGGTAGCTGCCGGCGGGCGCTATTGGTCAGATGCTCCCGTGGCCGAGCTAGTTGTCTTTAAGGTGCAGCTTGAGAATGCGCATCATTTCGTCTTGAGCTTTGCTATTGTCTTGGGCATTGTGCCATGAAGAAACCACTAACTCAGAGGCTACTCCTTCGAGATGAGAACTAGAGTACTTTACTATACCGTCCGAGCTATTTTCTAATTTTCCACCCCACCCACGGTCACCAATGATCGAGTGGTAGGTGACATTATTGAGCTTTGGTCTAGTGAGGTTATATTTCAATGTTGGATTATTGTACCTGAGTCGCTGAACGCCATCCATGCCTTCTTGAATATCAAAGATGCTTTTACCTAAGCTTGTTAGATCTTCCCTGTAGTGAGTAGGGTCGAGCGCTACGATGTTTTTAGGAATGTCAATGAGGTGTGAGGTGAAGCGTCCAATCCAGTTGTCAGCATAGGAAGAGCCTCGATGAGGAGTGGCGAGGAATACCGCACGAGTAACACAATCGAGAGGTGGAGTTTCTAGTAGCTCAACGATCGCTTGTTCTCCCATGGTTTTGACTGTTAACTGGTCAACTCTCTTAGTATAGATCTCCGCTGCAGCGCCTTGGTAGTCTCTGGTGATTGCGCTGGTGAGCAGCCCGCCCATACTGTGGCCTATAACCACCATCTCATCGGCGTTAGAACCAGCTCCGTGCCCTTTGAGATAGGCGTGAAGATTTTTGATTTCCTTTTTTAGTCCCGCGGCACTGTGTGAGAGAGGCAGTCCTGTAGGGTAAAAATACGCATAAAATTGATAGTTATCACGAATCACGGGATCCGCTAGTAGCGCGTATGTTGGCTTAACCCAAAGGTTAGGCGTAGCTGCGAGACCGTGGACGAAAACCACCGGAATCCTTTTTGGATCAATAGGTTCACTGGAAAAAAGGCTCATTGATTTTATCCCATATTCAGGCCGTAGGACGTTGACGAACCCTTGGAAAATTAGAGACTTTGTTGCTGCTTGGGAAAATGCATGAGGAGTGGTGTAGTCTGCGGATAGCTGTGCGCTCTCGCGTGAATCTATCAGCTGAAAGCTAACTGAGTTTTTTTCACGCCAGTGAGCAAGAGCTGTCACAGAGTAAATATAGCCGATTCCGGGCATGAAAGGGAATTTCTGCGCCCGTTCAGCCGACCAAGCGGTGTAAGCTGTCATCGGGACACCCACACCGTGAGTCTCTATCGCCGGACTGAGATCCGAACTCGTGTATTTGTGAGCGTAATGCAGGTCGTCGATATCGGTCAGTTGCGCGGCTTTAGTCTGGCAATGAGAGGCAATCTCGAAGCTGTGGTCAGCATAGCTCACCGTAGTGCCCCAGAGTTGGTGAGTTTGGATCAGTTCGAGCCCTTTCCCGAGAGCTTGCTGATAGGCGTTGTGAGCCCATGAGGAGAGCATGTAGTATGGCTCTAGGTCTCTCGCTGCCGATAAATAGAGAGCGACAGATTTTTCAGGTTGATGAGCGTATGCCTCATTAGCTTTACGAATTTTGCTGAAGGCAGGCTTTGCATAGATTTTTTCAGCACGAGGGATTTGCCTTAGAGATTCAGTTTGTTCATTTTGTGAGATTTCAATCACTGTGCAAACACACGAGCTCAAAAAGCAGCAGAAGACTATAGATAAAGCGATCCGAATCATTTGATATATTTTGCTAAAAAGGTGAGATCATACACCACAGCCCCGCGCTGAGTATTGTGTATTCAGCGCTGCACCTGCAAGATGCGATACTGCCCTTTAGAAGTCTAAATGACCGCGTAGTCCAGCCACAAATGCGAAGTTTCCACGAATTCCATCGCCGGCAAGTAACTGCACGTTGGGAGTTATCTGGATGTCGAGTGGACCTTGATGTCTATAAAAAGTTTCGAAAACTCCTTGAATGTCACTGGTGTCGGAGGATCGACCTGCACCCAGTCCGAAGCCGACGAGATCATTTTCTCGTACGTTGGCTCCGAAGCCAATAACGGCCATTCGGTCAAGGTCAGTTTGATTGCCGTTGCTATTAGATAACTTCACGAATAGGGATTTTTCATTGTCATCGAAGTGGTGCTCAAAACTACAGCTGAAACCATAATCTTCTTCGAAATCTTCTGTCGAATCAGAGGCCCACAACATTGCTTGAATATGGTTCTCAGTGCCGTCTCCACGCCAGGTGAATCCTGGTTGTATGGCAGTAAAGAGGTTGCCTGAGTTCAGATCAAAGTCGACCTGGTCCCCCGTCTTACTCGCTTGAACCTGAGTCAATGCATATGTCAGATCGAAGTGGTCGTTGAGTTGCCAACGAGCTGTCGCACCAGCACCAAATCGTGGGAAGGCTACTGTCGGGTTGGTAGAAAAAACACGGTTGAGAAATGCCTTTTTAGCTCCTCTTAGAGCATGTGAGTCGAGGCGGCTTTCCACGCTGAGTTGACCATAGCGGAGCTCGATTTTACCTTCGTGAAATATGTGCTGAATATATAAGTCTGGAATTTCAAATCCACTATCACTGAAACCATCAGTAGTTCCTAATATAGAACCAATATTACCGCCCAACTGAGCAGCGGAGTTCTCTAGCAGAGCATGGCGGTGGCGTAATCGAAATTTGAGAGCCAGTAGACCATCTCGCGCAGCCCCGATGCGCTCAAGCAATCGACTAGGGTATTTTTCCCCAACAAACGTCCAGTGACCTGCGATAGAAAGTTCTCCAGCCCCCCCAGATTCACCATCTCCAATAGCAGCTTGAAAGAGCGCACTATAGCTCAGAGCCATATTGAGTCGGTCAGTAGCGAACATGTATTTGAGCGGCTTATCGTTCTCTTGTAGACCGGCTAATGAAAGCTCTTCAGTTTCCACAGCAGAAACTTCTTCAGCAATCAACTGAGTAGGTTGACTCACAAGTAGAGTGCTAGCTGCAGTGATGAGCCCAACACGGAGGCACTCAAAAGTGTAGATGAATGATTTATTGAAGTGATGGGGATTAAGCGTCACAACAACATAAAGGAGCATTAACGACCCAATTGTCAATACATACAGAATAGAGAACCCATTAGAACGAAGTAGTTGTTAGAGTGGTGAAGTCATCATTGAAGATAAAGGTTATGAAGAAGTGGTCCCGCAAAACGGAGCCAATAGCATATTGAAATATCTGACTGTTCATCGGTGGCTTATTCACCGAAAAACAGACAAATGAAACGTAAGAAAAGACACCTCAGGGCTGAATTTAAAGCACGTATCTCCACCGAAACTCTCAAGGGGATTCACTCTGTAAATGACATAGCCCAGGAGAATGCTGTAGTTCCGTCCTGGTTAGTCAGTAGAAAAAGGAGTTAGAGTCTCGAATGGTTGGACTTTTTGAGAGTTCTAACAAGAGTGAGAAAGAGTTAAAAAAGCACGAAGTTAGAGAGTCCAAGATAGAGCGTAAAGTGGGGTAAATCGAGCTAGAGAAGGGCTTTCTGCTAAAAAAGTGCGGCCAGCTGGGAATCGATGTGAACACACATAAAGAGATAGACAGCATCTATAATGTGGCTAATCGGGACTGGGAGCAGACCCCTTCACGTGGCACTAAGTCACGTGGCAAAATAGTCCTCAAATTTGAGGTAGCTTTCTTAAAAATTGTCTGTCTAAAAAAACATGCGAGCTAAGCAAGCGACTATCACTTCGAGGAAAAGGTAAATCCGCGGAGTTGGTTAAAGCTCAAGTCAGGATTTTGGCTAAGAGGCCGGCGAGGATTCAGAAATATTTCAACTCATCAAAAATTTCTTATGCTGCCTGATTACCCGCCCCGTTCATAAGCAAAATTTTTATAGAAAAGCGAGGGAGCTTGAGTAATAGCACCCTAGTTTTTTTGAATGGGTGAACTTTCCTCACTTGATCTGATTCTTGGCAGCGGCATGATATAGCTATGAAGCAAAATCGATTAGGCAGGACTGGGATCGTTGTTAGTGAGATATGCATGGGCACGATGACCTTCGGAGTGCAAGCGGAAAAGGCGATGAGCTTTCGCATCATGGACCAAGCCGTGGATGCAGGGATCGATTTTTTTGACACTGCTGAAGTCTACCCGGTGCCGCCGAGCAAGGAATTGGCTGGGCTTACCGAGAAGTGGATAGGCGAGTGGCTGAAGGGTAAAGATAGAAGCTCGGTGATCATAGCCAGTAAGGTGGCGGGTGCCGCCCATGGTTGGTTTAATCCTCCCGTACGTGGGGGAAAGGCGGCACTTGATCGCGTGCACATCCGCCAAGCGTTAGAAGGAAGCTTGCGCCGGCTCGGGACCGACTACATTGACCTCTATCAAGTCCATTGGCCAGACCACGGCATGCGCGCTGAGGGTACCCTCGAGGTGCTCGATGAACTCGTCAAAGAAGGTAAGGTGCGTGCCATTGGCAATAGTAATGAAGATAGTTACGGCCTCATGAAGTCGCTCTGGGCTAGCGATCAAAATGGCTGGTCGCGTTATGAGACGATCCAGAATAATTTTTCGATCTTGCATCGTCGCTGCGAGGACGAACTTGCAGAATGCCTGCGTCGCGAGCAGCTGAGCTTACTTCCTTATAGTCCGCTGGCTGGTGGGGTGATCACAGGTAAGTACAACGATGGCAAATTGCCCGAAGGTGCACGCTTTACTTCCTATATTACCAGTGCGGGTGAGAGGCAGCGACGCATGGTGGCGCGCTTTGTCAACGAAAAGACCACCGCCTCCACCGCACGCTTGATTGACATAGCGAAGCAGGCAGACATGGATGTGGTGACGCTAGCCACTGCCTGGAGTAAGCAACACGATTTCGTAGGCTCGACCATTGTGGGAGTCTCGCACGAAAGCCAATTGGCACCCATCCTAGCCGCAGCCGACCTCTGCCTCAGCGACGAAGTCATGGCTGCCATCGATAAAGTCTCCGCCGAGTACATGTATCCGATGGGAAAAATCATGCCGTAAGGGCTAAGACCTAGCTACTAGCTTTTGAAGTAACTCGTCTACTGAGCTTCGGGAATCCTATACCAAGCGTATGTGGGATCTTGGTTTATTCATGAAGACGCTTAAGCAGCGTTTTTCAAGTAGGTATAAGAAAAAGCACAGCATACGCGGCACGCTGTGGGAGGCGTGCTTTAAGAGCGTGTTGGTGGAGAATGGCTATGCAGCTAGAACGATGGAAAGCCTACATTGACCTCAACCCAGTGCGTGCTGGTATGGTAAAGGATTCGAAGGATTACTGATGGTGTGGCTACGCTGAAGCATTGGTTGGTGGACAGCTCGCCAGAAATGGTGTAATGCGCGTGCTCAGTGAGTTAGATAGTGATAGCTCTGCCGATGGCTGGATTACTGGGTGGAATCCAAGACTAGCTTTATAAATACGGTGAGAACAACCTAGCTGCGCCATCACGGAGGCGGGTTGGGAGTGAGCGAGCATTGATTTCATCCGCCGTGACTTGACGCGCGCGGCCCAGCTTTTCATCGATGATGGCGTCGAGCCTTCCAGCAAGCTCAGCATCGTAGCACTCGAGGTTGAACTCGAAATTTAGGCGCATGCTGCGTGCGTCCCAGTTAGTGGATCCGATGAGTGACCAGAGACGGTCGACAACTAGGAGTTTGGTGTGGTCGAAGGGGGCGGAGGATATGTAAATGTCACAGCCTTTTTCTATCAAACGTGGGAGTTGGGGCACGACGGCCCAGTTCATGATAGGGATGTTGTTTTTGGACGGCAGTAGAATTTCGACTTGGACTCCGCGCATGGCAGTGACAGAAAGAGCGTCGAGGATGGAGTAAGATGGGAGGAAGTACGGAGTTATAATCCGTACGCGTTCACGAGCGACGGATAGAGCACCGAGAATTATTTCGTTGATTTTATCGAGGTCTTCATCTGGCCCATCTGGGACTCCACGTGAAATGACTGTTCCTGAGCGTTCAAGAGTTGGAAACCAAGTTGTGCCTTTGAGTTCCTCTTTGTTGGTGAATGCCCAGTCGATGGCAAAGGCTTCTTGGAGTTCAGCGACAGCGGGGCCGTCGATACGGAAGTGGAGACAGGCGACTGGGAATATAGGTTTGAGGTTGAGGCTGTGGCCTTCGCGGATGTTAGTGCCGCCGGTGAAGCCAATTTTTCCGTCGACCACGAGAATCTTCCGATGGTTGCGCAGGTTAGCAAATGCCATGCTCCAGGGTGCGCGTGAAGGGAGGAATTCTGCCACGTTCAAGCCGGCCTCTTTGAGGCGCCCAACCATGCTTGGTTTGGAGTAGCGTGAGCCGACACCATCGATCATCACCCGCACTTCAACACCCCGGTCTTTCGCTTTTTTTAGAGCTTCAATGAATTGGTCGCCAACTCGATCACTATCAAAAATGTAACTATTGAGAGACACCGAGACAGAGGCTTGGTCAATGGCTTTGAGCATCTCTGGGAAGGCGGCGTCCCCATTGATTAATGGGTCGATCGTGTTGCCCAGCAAAAGCGGCTTGCCTATTAAACGAGAGCCGAGTTTGACGAGCCCGAGAAAGTTTGGGTGCTCTAACTTGGCATGGTGAATGAGTTTTTTTTCTTCACCCGTGAGGTGCTGGTCAGGATCGTGGTCCCAGACTTTTGTCAGCCCTAAAGAAACCCCTGTGCGCTGGATGCGGTTGATGCCAAGCATTAAGTAGGCTATCGATCCGATGATAGGAGACAGCCAGGCGAGACCAATCCACGCAATTGCCGAATTTACATCCTTCTTCCGCAGTAGTGCGTGCAGCGTGACGGCGCAAGCCCCGAGAATGTGCAGGGCACTCGCCATAATTGGCCAGAGTTCTTTGACTGCACCTATAATTGGGGTTTCTATCATCAATGCAGAGACTAACGAGTCGTAAGCCTCTGTCAATGTTGCGAGGGTCAGTCGCTCACCTTCTTTAAATGAGGGCAAATTAATTTTGATTAGTATTATTGATTTCGGATAGCTGTGGCTAAGTCATTGTGTCCTTGGTTTTTCAGAAGAGAACGGTCGTGTAAGTGCGGGAGGAGGTTTCACTAATGATGCATGTTGCTGATGAGTGGAGACACACTCAATCTGTTGCTCGAAAGTGTGAGTGTCCTGGCTGTCTT
>NZ_JBDOPO010000187.1:0-2217 GCF_039830215.1 Rubritalea sp.
TTTAGTTTTCAGTACTGGGGAGAGGCGTTGTGTATTGTGTTTTACATGCTTTACACATAAACAATCTGTACCTTGAAGGGTTCCAATTAGCTCTTTCACTCATCTTAGCACCTGGAAGAAAATCAGTAGATTCATAATTACCTACACGCATTAGCTTACTCTTACATTTAGGGCAATTAGGTAGAGTCCAGTAGATCCGATATAATACCCACAAAATCAATATCCCCACAAAGGGTGCAGACGCTAGATTTGTCTGACTAGTTAAATGCTCTATGCCCCCGAGCCGATAACTATAATCGAAGCTACGAGGAAAAAAGTGAAGGCCATAGTTGTCCGATGATATTTTGGAATAGGGATTGGACGTGCCATTTTTAAGAGAACGTAAAGTTCACCCGCCGTGATGTAATGGTGGATAAACTGATTAAAGTTTCACTTTTTAGAAACAGAAGAAAAACCTGACACGGCAGCTACTAACGGTCGGGTGCAACGACTTGTTCTGCCATTTTTGTTAGTAGTGATACCTCGCCTGTGCAACCTGAATGATGTCGTCACAAACTCGATACACCAATCTATGCTCATCTGAAATACGCCTGGACCAAAAACCAGAAAAAGCATGCTTTAAAGGCTCAGGCTTACCGATCCCTTCATATGGGTTGTCTCGACCAATATCAGTCAATAGAGCGTTAATTTTTTTTACCAGTTTACGGTCGTACTGCTGCCAATGGGTGTAATCCTCCCAGGCACGATCAGAGAATTGGATGTTCATAGTAGTTCATCCAAACTCTTTACAACACCTTGACCTTTCTCAAGCTGGGCTATGCCCTCTGAGAGTCTTGTAGCATTCTTCGGGGAGCGTAAAAGGTAAGCAGTCTCCTGCAAAGACTCATAATCTTCCAAAGAAACCATTACTACCGCTTGATCACGCTTGCGTGTAATAATCACAGGGTCGTGATCCTCGCAAACCTGACTCATTGTAGAAGCTAGGTTTTCTCGTGCCGCTGTATAAGTTATAGCTGTCATATGGACAGGATAACGTCCATATCCGATTTGTCGAATATTTTTTGCAGAACGTCATAGCATAGCTACCCTATGGGTGAGCGATGATTGACGAAGGATTTAAGGTTATAATTGTTTGAAAACTTGACTGAAAAGGCGCCCATAGGGTTAGCTACTGTGACTTGTTCGGTATTTTAGTTTAGTATGTTATGTAAATTTTCCTCATGCTCTTCCAGCCAAGATTTTGTGATAAGGTTATAGTTCTCACCTACTTTAGATAAAGGCATGTATCTTATAGAAAGAGGGCGGTTAAGATCATTATTCCAACCAAGTCCAATAGCTAAATACGTCACTAAGTTAGGATCTTTATCATACTCCTTATAGTGCTTGATTTTCCATGTTTTGTTTTTCGCTACTATTTCAATCTTATCTTCACCTAGTTCTGGTTGTATCCATCTATATCTCCACTTACATTCAAATGCGATCCTTTTACCTGAAGGCTTATGTAAATATTCTAAATCTGGTAGTGAGGATGATCTTGGAAAACAATTGATCTCCTCAATATACTTATCACTTCGCCACTCAACTAGCTTGAAATTATTGGCAGAATCTCGTTTATCTATTAGTCTGACGAGATGCTCTTCAAAACGATCACCAAGCTCTTTGGCTTTCAATTGGCTTGGAGTTGTGACCTCTACTGGTTTCTTCTCTTCAATTATTGAACTAATTTTTTGAGCGGTTTCCTGTTTGGGAGAGGCTCTAGCATGAACTAGGAAAAATATGATAAATCCTATTATCGTAAAGCTTATTGACTGACTAGTGATGTATGGTGATGTGTATGGTTCCAAGTGTGGAAATATGTATGCGGTGGCTAGAAAAGCAACTGCTAGTCGTATCGTGTTTTTCATTTTTAGCCGAACGTAAAGCACACCAACCGCGGACATCGGCCAGTAAGCTTTGGGTTTAAGATTTAAGTTTGGATAATGTGGGAAGTTAGACTCACGCTAAGCTTATCCGAGGTTAGAGACCTTGGATTCAACCTGGAAGTGCACCTTGTTAGTTAGGTGTTAAAAACACAAAGTTTGGGGTCTTTCTGTCGAGTACTTTACGAGGTCTGCTGTTTAGCTTTCTCTCAACTTCAGCTATTTGATCGGCAGTTACCCCTCCGAAATCTATTCGCTTAGGGAAGTATTGACGGATGAGGCCATTGGTATTCTCATT
>NZ_JBDOPO010000267.1:0-9553 GCF_039830215.1 Rubritalea sp.
TCGGTGGCATGGCCAGCAAGCATGTGGTCATACAGAATGCTTCTCCAGCATCCATGTGCTTTTTCTCGTGTCCGGCGCCCCATGAGTCGGAATAGATAATTTGACCGTTTTTTTCATTGTAGCCAATGATGAGGCGCATGTGGCCACCACCGATTTGTGGGATTCCTTTTTCTTTAAACATTCCTAGGTTGAGCGTCCAGGCAATGGGGATTCCTTGGTCGATGTATTCTTCGATTTTTGAGTTGAAGCGCTTGAAGCTGGATTTATCCATCATGACTTCTCGAAAGATTTTAGGGTCACAGGATCTACGAAATGCATCCATTTGCTGGAACCCCCATTGAGTGTCACGGCTGAGTTTTGTGTATTTGGATCCTCCGTGGATGCTCTTGCCTTTTTGTGTTTTTGCGAGGCGTTGGTAGTCATTGACGTCGGCGATCATTTCTTTAAAGCCCCGCATGATTTTCTCGTAGTCATTATTTCTAACGCGTCCGGAGCTACGTTCTTTTGCGGTTGGTAGAGTGGAAACTCCTTTTGGGTATTCATAGAGAATAGCGATTCGAGAGTTGAGCTTTCCAGTGACTTTTTTGAGCGACGAGACCATTTCGTTGATTTGAGTGCCGCTATCGGCGGTTGAGCCGGCGAGTTGTGCGATCTCGTGCTGGTCGGTTTCTCGGCCATAGTATTGGTAGATTCGGGCGGCTGAGGCGCAGACGCAATAGCCTTTTCGGCCTTGATCAACCATAGGAACTGAGCCGATGTAGACGTCGCCATTAGGACTTTCTACGACATTACCTTTGAGGGTTGAACGACGGGCTGTTGAGGAGCCTTCACGTGATTGACGGAGTGAGGCTACGCGTAGGCGGATGAATTCGGGAGATTTGTTAGCTTTTGAGACAGATTTCTCGAGCTGGAAGGCAGTATTTTTGTATCTCCAAAAAGTTTTAGTGAGGGCTACCGTTCCCTTGCTTGATTTGTCTTCGGCTCTGCTTTGAGTAGCTGTGGTGATTTGGTCGGCAACTTTATTGTAGATCGATTCGAATTGGGTTTTGCTTATGCTGCCATTGTCACCGCGGTTATAGAATGAGATGGACAGTCCATTGATGAGGCCTGATTTATCCGATGTTGCCAGCAGTTCGCCAGATTTTTCTCCGAAGGTGAGGATGTCTTTGCCGAGCGAACGAAGACGACTTTTGCTGGCGCTCATCCATTTAAATTTGAAGGCATTCTGAGATTTCTGAAAGTCGCTGATTTTTGTTTCCCAGAGTTTTTCCTCCATGAGAGTTGTTGAGAATTCTAGCGGCGCGGCAGCATGAGCGTTAGAGATCATGACCGGAATAGCGCAGATGAGCAGTTTGGCTGATAGAGAGGTTTGCATGGCTTTAGGCTGGGGGGAGTTGTGAGTCTAGTGTGTTGTGACCCATTCGAGCAATTCATGATGGCGGTCTGCCGAGTAGAGGTGAGAATTGAGACCGTGACTGCGACCTGCTTCGATGTTCTCTGGTAAATCATCGATGTAGTAACTCAGTGCGGGATCGATATTAAATTTCTCAAATGAGCGAAGGAAGAACTCAGGGTGTGGTTTGATTGCGCCTATTTCGTGTGAGAATACGGCATGGTCGAAATGCTCGAAGACTGAGTAGGTTTCGAGACAGTGAATGGCATGAATAGCATTGGTGTTCGAGTAAAGAATCAGTCTGTGGCCATCGGCTTTGAGTTTTTCAGCCAGTTCCCAAGTTCCAAGGATTGGCGTAAAGATATGTCTCCAAGCGTGCTTAAACTCCTCAACGGTTCCATGGAAATCGAGTAGCTTGGATGCCCATTGGACATAATCATCTACCTCAACCTGACCAGACTCGAATGCGTCTTTGCGTTCGATGATGTCGAGAAAGGCATTGGGCTTGGAATCTGGCCCCAGTAAGGAGGTAAGAGCAGGAGTGAAATCGAAAGCAAGCAAGACGTTCCCAATATCGAATAAATAAGTTTTCATGAGTTTTTAGATTTTTGGATACAGTCTAAAATAAAACGGGCTGCCGCGGTCGCTCCACATGGAAGCGCTTTATCTTGCATGTTTCGTTTCATCCTACGCCAAATTTTAGCATTATCCGCGGTCATTTCTAAGATGGCATCAAGCACTTGTTTCGACGTTTCAGTTAGCTGGCCAGCATCAATATGCTTAATCAAGGCTATATTCCCTTCCTCTTGGCCAGGCACTAGGTGATGGATAAGCATTGGAGTTTTTGCGGCGATTGCTTCGTGGACTGTGGCGCCACCAGCCTTAGCCACCACAAGGTGGTGTTCGCTCAGGAGTTCGGGGACGCGGCGGGTCCATCCCTTTATTTGAACTCGGCCGGGGTACTCGAGTTGGATTTCGCGTGCACGGTCATAGAGCTTTCTCACATTACGACCTAGAACCACTGTCACCTCTGTATTGCCTTCTGAAGCGTTGAGAATGGCTCGCATGAAGCGACGCACAGTGGGTTTCTTTGAGGTGGGAAAATAAAGCACCTTGAATGGATCACAGGGACTGTCGACAGGAATGGAGGGAAGATTTTGAAATCGCGGGTGAACGGCAAACCCTGTGACTATAATCTTCTCAGATGGTAGTCCCTTCTCGACGAGCTTTTTCTTTGTGAGTTCATCCGTGACGAGCCAATAGTCGGTGGGCGCTTTGGTCCACGAGGAATTTATTTCAATAGAGTCCGTGATAGCGGTGAAAACGGGGACTCGCTTGGCTCCTCGCTGGAAAGACCGTTCTAGGAAGTAGGGATAGAGTGGGTAGGTGCTAATAATGGCATCAGGTTCGAAACTGAGGATAGATTCGTGCAGCGCGTTTTCCGGTTTTTGCATGAGCGGGAGTCGCTCTTTTGAAAAGTCGTGACGTTCAGTAGAACGGTAGATTCTGGACCAAGTCTTAGGGGTATGGGTGGTGACAAAGCGGTAGAACTGGCGAATGCGTTCATTTACCCATGGAGCGCCTCGATCACATGGGTCAATGATTTCGACCTCAGCATTGGATTCAAGAGCGACAGCTAGATGGTTTGCCGCACTATTGTGGCCCTCGCCGAAACCAGCGGTGGTGATAATAATTCGAGGTGGCTCTGGTTCAATCACGTGCACATTCATAGCAGGTTTGAAGCAGCCGTCCATTGAGATTTCCATTACTAGTAGGTTCAAATTTCCTAGCCAACAAGTTGTTCTGAGTATTAGTTTTAGTTTAGATGTCAGCGCAGGAAAATTCGGTAAAAAAGGTGGTCTATAGGATCGAGCCCAAGCAGAAGGCTGGCGTCTTGGCGAATACTTCAGATCCAAGCGAACAGGGTGGCCTAAGCAATATGCCTAAAACAGTAAACGCACAGTTTTTTCAGAAACAGGTTGCCGATGAAGACCATGTGGAAAGTGCGTGGGGCAAAGAGCTGCCTGAGGTTCAAAGCGAGCAACGGAAGTTACTGGCTGGGGTGTTGGTTCTAGCGGCTTTTTTCTTAGGCTGTGCGGTTTGGGCCCTCACATTGATCAATAGCGGCGGGAATGTGAATCAAGCCATTGAGGCATCGCCAAACGGAGCTTTAAGTTTTGACGAAAAATTAGAGATACGCAACTCAACGATTGCTGCGTATCTAGCTGCGACAACAATAGAAGAAAAGGCGCAGTTTGTGAGAGACCCAGAGAGAGTAATACCACTGATGGAGCAGTACTATAAGAAGTTTCCCATGGAGCCTGAGCAGATAAGAAGCCGGTTCATGGAGTCGGCAGTGATGGAGAAAGGTGGAGTGCTATGGCGTGTGAGGGCGAGAGATAAGAACACGCATGGCTCACTCCATTTGTTAGTTGAAACAAGGGATGATGGAGTATCGCTCGTGGACTGGGAGACTGATGTTATTTACCAACCATCGGACTGGAGTACGTTTAAATCTACCAAGAGCATTGAGCCGCATGTCTTTAGAGCCTTGGTGCAGATTGCCCAATTAGATGGTTTTCATGGCTTTGAGTTTGCTGAATATAACAAGTTCCGCTGTTTCAAGGTGACTCTTATTGGAAGCGATGACTATCTATGGGCTTACACTGAAATTGGATCACCAGAAGACGATAAAATGGTGAAGCTTATAACATCTGGTGGTCGTAGGAATATCAATATCAAACAGCCCCTGCCAGTTATGTTAGAATTGAGGTATCCACTAAACGGTCAATCAGTGCGATGTGTGCATTTGAGTAAGCTTATTCAAGCTGGATGGTTACATTAGCGCAGGGAGTGCTATTGGCTCTTGTTTTTACAAATGTCTGGGGTAAGTTTCCGAGATTCGAAGCCAACGTGCTTTATTAATTTTATGAAAATGACTAAGACTTGGATAGCAGGCATTCTAGCTCTCATAGCTTTGCAGTGGGTGGCATCAGCTGCAGAAGTGCCAGAAGCATTAGCTGCGTGTTTTGATAAGGATAAGCCGGTGAGGGCGCAAATAATTGCAATCGTTCCGCCCAAGGAATTTGAAGGGTTTGTTCAGAAACTCAGTGAAGCTGCTCAGAAGGACCCAGAGTGGTTTGCTGAGCATTCACAGAAGTCACCGGGGAGCCCGCTTCCGTTGTATGATGAAAAACTAGGGGTAACTCAGGAGGAATATGACAACTACGCAAAACTCTGGGCTAGTCGTGCGGCTAAAAAGCTAGCAGACACAACGCTGATGTTGACTGAAGTTAGTGACGGACAGTGGAAAATCAATGCTTCAGGTCCAGCTGCGATGCTCACATTGTTGAGTTATGATGCAAAAAAGAATGCCTTCACTTCTCCAAACGGAGAGTTAGAGCCGATCGCTGATATTGCCGCACCAAAGCTCAGCTTGTTAGGTGCCTGGACGGGTAAAGAATGGCGCTATGAAGCAAACAATTCACTGACGAAGTCGAAAGAGAATGTTGCACTGGGAACATCAGCTGACGGGAACTATTCTTTCCTTATCTACCGGCTGCAAGAGGTGACTTCTAGAGGTAAGCCGCTCTTTGATAATAGCGTAGTAATTCGCTTCGCCGCAAAGAATGCGAACTAAACCAAAGTTTCTGATAGGTTGAATAGCATCGGAGCAATGTTGAATCGGCGACGTCTTTGGCGTCGCCTTTTTTATTGGCTTCTGCTGCTAGTATTTTTCCTCTTCACTGTAGGGAATATAGCGCTCAATAGCAGCTGGACGAAGAGCTATGTTACTGGTGTTTTAGGACAGAAAACGGGTGAAGTTTGGGAGATCGGTACGATCACATTGACGCCCGATGGGGTGCTACATATTTACGCAATTGAGAGCCAGTTGGGTGATGGTAAAATTCTGGTGAAGCATGTTGCGGTGAGACCAAACTATGCGATGGCCTTGAAGAAACAGATACGCTTTTCTGAAGTGCTCGTTGAACAGCCTGAGATCACGCTCACGGATGCATGGATCATAGAGAAACTGGGAACTAAGATCCAAGATTTAGTAGAAGAACCCGTTGTGGCAGCGCTTGAAAGCAAAGCTAGCACAAATGGTCAAGGGTCTGGTGGCGTGGCGGTTGAGCCTGTAGAGCTCTCTGCTGCTGCTAGCCCTGAAGTTGAGAGAGTAAAGCCTACTGCGGGCGTAAAAAAGGTAGAAGGGAAGCCAAATCAATCTTCAGCTCCTGTTGGGAATAATGGGCCGGAAAACTTTTATGAATCATGGTTACGTGTGCGCGACGCCCAATTTAGGATAGTCAATAAGCATGGGGAAGTACATGTTGTGGATGGGGTCGATGCTGACCTCCCTGTCGGAGGGCACGATCTAACTGGTGAACTTGCTTGGGACGGAGTGTCAGTCTTTGACCGAGAATTGAACAATTCTGGAACTATCAAGATTGAGAAAAAGGGACCAGTTCTGTCAGTGAAAGAAACGGTGGTCGATTTCTTTGGTATCAAGTTACGACCGGATATCTATGTCGGTCATGGCTCACAAGGGCTAGTATTTTACATTGATTTACTGATTCCGGAGCAGAGAGTGGAGAAACTATTTATGCATCTAGATCTCACTGTGGATCTTTCTGTAGATAATATTACAGGGAGGGTGCAACTTACAGGATTGATGAATCATCCGTCCACTTGGCGGGGCATAGCTGACGTGAGAGCTTTAGATGTTCGAGCAGTAGAAGGTCATAGAGGAACGACTGCTCACTTTGATAGTTTATTGTTTCAGTCCTATGTCCATGGCGGTGTCGTTCAATTTCCATCCATCGAGTTGAGAGGTGAGGACATAACGCTGATGAGTAATGGAGTCTTGCGCATGAATGGTGAGGGCTACGGCATCGTGAGACTCGTTATGCTTCCTGAAAAAAAAGCTTGGGTGGATCGATTGACCAGTGGTAGCGGATTTTTCGATGGGGTGAGTGGAGTTGCGACTCAGCCATTTGAGACCGAGGACCTACACTATATGGATGTCAAACTCGACGGGAGTATTCTTTCACCAATGATGATGTTGGATCGAAAGAGTGACTGGCAGCCACTGTGGCCAGCGATCATAAGGCTACAATCCTTTATCAAAGAGGAAAGGCTTGAGGAAATCCTCTAACAGTGGATCTTACCAGAGATCTGAGATGAAGGAATTTCCGTGTTTAGGTAGTTCGATCGTGTCGCCAATGTGTTTGCCTAATAATGTAGCTCCGATTGGTGAACCAGGGGTGACGACGATAAAATCTAAGCCTTGGTATGCTAAGCTCATTCCACCACCCGCAGGTAGCATCATGTAGCTGAGATCATCCTCGTCAGTGCTGACAACAATCATAGCGCCTTGGGAGACGGGGGCGGCATCAGCCAGGTCGTCTCCTGAGATTTGCTGCAGTTTGCTGATGTGTTCCTCTAGGTCGATGACTTTTTCAGCTTGAGCCCCAGCTAAATAGGCCGCCTCAATTCCTTGAGTGTCGTATTTACCTTCCTGCTTACTTTGTGAGTCGGTGGAGCTAGAATGCGTTTCCAAAGCAGCTTTGCGCAGAACGGCAAGATCGACGCTGAGTGCTTCAATGACTTGCTTGATAAGATCTGATTTGCTGTCGCCCATGTTAGTTTAGGAAAAGAGTGCTGCTATAATAGAACCATATAGCAAACTATCTACGCTTGCGTGTGGGCTTTTTACCTGCTGGCTTAGCGCTTGGCCTACGGCTAGGTCTATTTGAGTCGGGCTTGTTACGGCTATTGGGCTTATTTTTATTGGAGAACTTTGACGGTGTATCGAAGTGGCTCTTCTTTTCTTCCTTCTTCGGTCCCGTACGGCGGCCTTTGTCCTCAGGTAAAGGAGCTTTAGCGTATTTGAATCCATCAGCCTTGTTACGTGGCAGAGTCACTCGGATCAGCTTTTCAAGCTTCTTGAGAGCCATAAAATTACTAGGAGTGGTGAATGTGATGGCTTCACCCTCGGCTTCGGCTCGGCCGGTGCGGCCGATACGGTGGATGTAGTCCTCGCTGTGTTCAGGGAAATCGAAGTTGATGACATGGGTGACTCCGCTGATGTCAATCCCGCGGGCGGCGACGTCAGTGGCGACGAGTACACGGATTTTACCTTCTTTGAAATCGCGCAGAGCTTTACGGCGCTGCCCTTGTTTCTTGTCACCGTGGATTGCCTCAGCACTTACTTTAGAATGCTTCAGAGCTTGAATGAGCGTCTCTGCTCCTTCTCGTGTGCGAACGAAGACGATGACAGCGTAGAAATTATGCGAGCTGTCGAGAAGATGATTGAGAAGGTCGGTTTTCTGGTGCTCGAACACTTCGTAGATAGACTGAGAGATGGTCTCGGCAGGGTTCGCACGGCGATCGACTTCTACGATGGTTGGGGAATTGAGAAATTCCTTTGTCATCGATTCGATCTGCGCATTCATGGTTGCTGAGAAAAGCAAGGTCTGGCGGGATTTTGGTAGTTTTTTGGCGATGGTGCGGATGTCGGAGATGAATCCCATATCAAGCATGCGGTCTGCTTCATCGAGCACGAGAGCTTTGAGCCCTTGGAACTTGCCATGGCCACGCTCTACGAGATCGAGTAAGCGCCCTGGTGTGGCAATGATGATGTCCGCTCCTGTGTCGAGTTTTTCGATTTGTCCTCTGTCAGTGATGCCTCCGTGGATTGCGGCGGTGCGGAGATTGGTGTATTTTGCGTAGGTGCGTACGTTGTCGTGAATCTGGGATACCAGCTCGCGAGTGGGAGCGATGATGAGTACGCGTGTGCAGCGGGTTTCCTTGGCTTCAGTAGACTCCGCGAGCTTTGAAAGGAGAGGGAGAGTAAAGGCGGCAGTCTTGCCAGTGCCTGTTTGTGCGATGCCAATGACGTCCGCTCCTTTTAGAACTCTAGGTATAGCACGCTCTTGAATAGGGGTGGGCTTAGTGTAGCCGGTATCCGCGACGGCTTTTTGGATGCGCTCGTGAAGTTCTTGAAAGGACATAATTGGAAAATGTGAGTTGGCTGTGTGTAGTGATGACGCTGAGTCTGAGCACTTCACGCAATGGTGATCTGGTGGAGGTGGGCGGGGAGGGATGGGCAGAGAATCGGAAAAAGACGTTCTAGGCAAGCAAGGTTTCCAGTTGTATGCACAGAAATCGTTGCAAGACCCTCGTAGTCTTCGACTAAAGAGGCGGTGCGGCGCGCTACGGCCTCGCCTGTGTCGATGAGTTGGATGTCTGGCCCCACAACAGATTGGATCGATTCTCTAAGAAATGGGTAGTGGGTGCATCCTAGCACCAAAGTGTCAGCTCCAGCCTCTACCATGGGGTGGGCGTATTCGCGGACAGCAGCCTCGACTTTAGGTCCACTAAGCATGCCGTCTTCCACTAAGGTCACGAAATCTGGGCAAGGTTGGGTGATGACCTTGAGTCCCTTTGGATGGATGTGGGTTTTGAGAAGCGCGTGAAATTTTTCACCAGCGATCGATGCCTCAGTAGCAAGCACTCCGATGATTCCGGATCTGGTGCACTGACTAGCCGGTTTGACTGCAGGCTCCATGCCCACAAAGGGGATCGGGTAGCGAGCACGCAGGGCTTCTACCGCATGGATAGTCGCGGAGTTGCAGGCGACGACGATAGTGCGTGCTCCCATTTCGATGAGCTCTTCTGCCACCGCGTAGGAACGGGATTGGATCAGCTCGGCTGGCTTATTGCCGTACGGGCACCACTCTGAGTCGCCAATGTAGTGGACGGGGACGTGAGGCAGTTTTTTACGGACCTCCAACAAGACTGAGAGCCCACCAACTCCTGAGTCGAGTATTCCAATGGTATTGTCCGTACTTTGCACCTAGTGATAGTCTAACGCTCTACAGGTATTGTCGAGGGGGAAGAGTACGGAGTAAAACAGTTGTCATAGCTTACTGGTTTTTAGCATGTAAATGTACGCTTGTCCCTAAACTGAGTAGCGTAATGGTTCTTTTGCTGAGCTCTCTGAGCCTGTATGCGGTGGACTCACCCATCCCTAAAGCCTCCTCAGAAAGAGCGCAGCTAGTAAAATATTAAGGTGGGGGAACTATAAAAAATCTACTCTGAGATTGGGTTCCAATAATGGTGATATTTGATAAGGCGAGCTTTATAGCTGTTGGAAAA
>NZ_JBDOPO010000184.1:0-2205 GCF_039830215.1 Rubritalea sp.
TCCATGTTAGCAATTTTTGATCTCAAACCTTTATTGTAACTAGCTAATTGACGATTTGTAGTCTCTAAATCCTTAATTGACGAAGCTAGCTCTTTATTTTCACCAGCTTCAGCTTTGACATTATTTACCTGCTTTTTACCTACTTGATGTCCAGTCACTCCTCCAGCCACACCCCCTGCCACTGCCGCAGCAATTATCCCCTCCTCTGAAGCACCACTTAAATACGCAATACCTCCGCCTAATGCGGCTCCACTAACTGTACCTATAGCCGTGGCTTGAAACTTAATTTTTTTATACGTCGACTCAGGTGGAGTTACATAATCGGTAGATGATATGGCTCCAGACGCATTTCCTGGTCCAGAAGTACAACTTGTAAACATTGTGGCAACTAGCCCCATACAAATAAACACCTTTAACTTTTCGAGGTTTTTAGATTTTAAATACATAAACACAAAGATTTCGTAATGACAACATGTGTGTGTGTCAATTTTTTATGGTCACTAAATGGCCTAACTAAGAATAACATTCAACCAAAACTGCTGGAGCGGCATACTCCCAAAATAAAATCACACACAGCCAATCACACACAGCCAATCACACACAGCCAATCACACACAGCCAATCACACACAGCCAATCACACACAGCCAATCACACACAGCCAATCATTCACTAGCCACTCATTCACATCGACTAACTAGCTCAAAACCACAATTCTCCGCCTAACAATTAGAATATTAATCGATAGACATTCTCGGACAATCGATTAAGGAAATGGCCAATATTTTTTTCACTCCAGTCCCGGCTTCCATGTGTTTATGAAGTGGTCTCCTAAACGTTGCCAGTGATTTGCAGTTTATATTGAAATCCTGACAGCTCTATCGATGACGAGTTATTGTTGGTGATTAGCCAGCTTTGGGCAATCTATTTGTGTCGTTTGCTTTTATTGCCTTAGGCTGGTTTAAGCTGCTTTTCGTTGGGCTTCTTGGTAGACGCTCCATGGGGTTTGGTTTGATAGCGATTGATGCCTTCTTCGGTGGTTATAGAACTCCATCCAGTCATCAACCAAAGCTTCTAGTTCTGGTACGTTGCTGTAGCTCCAGAGCCTGAGTTTCTCATACTTGATGCTCCGCCAGAGACGCTCGATGAACACGTTGTCTCGCCAGCATCCTTTGCCGTCCATGCTCACTTTGATCCCTCTAGATTCAATTTCTCCCACCCATTCTTTACTACTAAATTGGCTGCCTTGATCGGTGTTGAAGATCTTAGGCTGCCGACCTGTAGCCTTGAAGGCTTTGCGCAATACTCGGAGGCAAAATGCTGAATCCATCGTGTTGCACACTTCCCATGAAAGTACTGCACGAGTGTGCCAGTCCATCACAGCAATCAAGTAGGCGTGACCTCGAGGCATTGGTATATAAGTGATGTCAGTGCACCAGACTTCATCCGCAGCCGTCACAGGAGTGTCTCTGAGAAGGTAAGGGTAAATCTTGTGCGACTTACCACGTTTGCTGGTGTTAGGCTTGGGAACCATTGCTTCGATTCCTAGCAACCTCATCAAACGACGCACTCGCTTCCTGCCGACTTCATACCCTCTATCTCTGAGTTCGTGAATCAAGTTGCGCTGCCCCATGTGGCAGTATTTGAAGTGAATTTCATCAAGATGCAGCATGATCTTGTGATCCTCCTCACTGATCTTAGCCCTTTTGGGCTTTAAGCGGTTGCGGTTGACTTCTAGCAAAGCTGATTGTTGCCTAATTGATAAAGCGTGCTGAGTATCAATCATAGCTTTTCGCTCACATCGATTCCCAGCTGTTCGCACTTTTTTAGAAGGAAGTCCTTCTCTAGCACGAGTTGCCCTACTTTACGCTCCATCTGAGCCTCTCTGACTTCGAGTTTTTTTAACTCTTTCTTACTGGTGTTAGAACTCTCAAAAAGTTCAACCATTCGAGACTCTAACTCCTTTTTCCACTGACTGACCTGGGACGGAGCTACATCATTCTCCTGGGCTATGTCGTTTACTGAGCGAATCCCCTTGAGAGCTTCGGTGGCGATACGTGCTTTAAATTCAGCACTAAGGTGTCTTTTCTTACGTTTCATTTGTCTGTTTTTCGGTGATTAAGCCACCGATGAACAGTCAGATATTTCAATACGCTATTGGCTCCGTTTCACGGATCCACTTCTCCATTATTTGTAACCGCAAGAG
>NZ_JBDOPO010000289.1:0-9505 GCF_039830215.1 Rubritalea sp.
CCAGTGGAATGGGCAGCTCTATGGGAATTCCGGCATTTTTCTCATGTCAGGTTATGAGCTTCAGGTGATGAATGGTTATAAAAACCCCACCTGTGCTGACGGGAGTTGCGGGGCCATCTATGGCCAGCACCCGCCTCGCGTCAATGCTTGCCGTAAACCAGGCGAATGGCAATCCTATGATATCCTCTACAAGGCCCCTGAGTTCAACGATGACGGTTCGCTTAAGGAGCCGATGCGTGCCACCATTTTTCACAATGGAATCCTCATCCATAATGATGCTTGGCTCTATGCAGAAGTCGGTCGTCCTTATCAGAAGCACGGGAAGCGTCCGTTGATGATTCAGGATCACAAAGGTACTGGCGTATCCTTCCGTAACCTTTGGATTATGCCGGATGTTGATTACGATAGCGCATTGGAGAGCTTTCGTGGGACCTTTGAGCCAGCTAAATAGGGGTAGCTGAGAGTTTTCAGCTTTGTCTCATCCTGCACACGGGGGGGCGTAGCATATATTTTTATGTCTGTTAGGGCACCGTCGAGATGCAGATCTAGCCGGTGCTTTTTTTTGACAAGGGGGGCTCATTATATTTAATGCCTCCTGCCATGGCGGTACGCTGGATTTATTGCTAGGGAAGCTGCGCATTAAGAACTGGGGCAAAAGCTCAGATCAATAAGGTGGCGATTTTTCTACCATCTGCGAACAGCTGATTCATCAGTGCTTATTACTCGGGCTGAGTCGCTACATATCCTCTGAACTGATGATATGAATCGATCTGATAGGGCGTATGCTTTTTTTTAATAGCTTTCGGATGTAGCGTCTGGCAAACTCACATGTTTAAAGACAACATTCCAGCTAGCCATTTATTCTGATCAATAAAACGATCAATAAAGTTAAAATAATTATGAAACAAAATAAGCCATCCCTTCACAAGCGACTCACAGGTAGTTGCCTTGCCATCCTCTTGTCCTCAGCCGCTGTGTTGGGGCAGCAGACGACCGAAGCAGCTGAACCAGTCAAGCTGCTGACGACTGAAGCCCTAAACTTGAACAAACATTGGGTGCTCAATGATGGTGAGCTTACCACATCAGCAACACCCGGTGGGATTCTCTGGTCGAAGGCTGCCTACAGTGATTTTAAAATTAGCCTAGAGTACAAGACATCCGAGAAGTGCAACAGCGGCCTATTTTTCCGCACCAATCCTAAGGACCCAGTTCAGGGTGGCTTTGAGATCCAGATTGCATCTGATGGCTTGTATAATGGCAAACATGTCGTCGGCTCGCTCTACGACGCCAAAGAATCATCCAAAGCCATGGGCAAAGCCGACGGCGAATGGAACACCATGACTCTGACCTGCCGCGGACCACTGATCACAGTTGTTCTTAATGGCGAACAGGTGCTCGATGTGAATATCGACGATTGGAGCACGGCCCAAAAAAATCCCGATGGATCAAAAAACAAATTCAAGACGGCTCTCAAGGACCTACCGAGGAGCGGCCACTTTGGACTGCAGTATCATGGTCAGCCGGTATGGTACCGCAACATTGTGATCAGCCCGCTGAAATAAGCATTAAGGGTTCCCGATCAATACTAATCTAGATTGGCTCCCTTTGAACGGGGGCCAAGCAAATGAATTAGGCAATAGGTCTAGTCAATAGGGGTGAGTTTGGTGAAGCTTATATCCCGTACAATACGTCTTTTTTATAAACTCGAATTGGTGTAAAAAGCCGAAAATTATCACGATGAAAACATATCTATCAACTCTCTTTTCTCCGGTGACCGTAGTAGCTATTTCTTCTGTGCTACTTTCTGGAATGGGTCTGGCGGCTAGCGAGGACTCCCCCCGTCCGGAAAAACCGAATGTTATCTTGCTGCTGACCGATGACCTTGGTTGGCAGGACGTGAAGTGCTACGACATCGACGAGCCTTCGCCGATGGAGACACCGAACATTGATGGCCTAGCAAAAGAGGGAGTAATGTTCTGGCAGGCGTATTCTCCAGCGCCTACGTGTGCGCCCACGCGCTGTGCCATCATGAGTGGTAATCACCCAGCGCGTGCACAGAAAACTCACGTCGTTGGTGGCGGCCCACCTACCCCGTATCACAAAGAGCTGCATCGGATGATGCCTCCATGGTATAGTGGGCGTATGCCAGAAGACGAATTGACACTTGCCAAAGTGTTGCAGCAGAACGGTTATGCAACTGGGCACTGTGGAAAGTGGCATATGGCTATCAGTCATAGTGCTTACCCGCAACCAGAAGATCAGGGCTTTGATTGGACGCGTCACAATCTTGGCACGACTCGCCGCATGGTGCCGCACCGCTTGACAGGCTTTGCCACTAGTGAAGAAGGAGACCCTTTCAAACTTGACGAAAATGGCTTCCCGTATCACCAGAACAGCGAAGACGCTATGGAGTTCATCGAGGGGCACGCCGACCAGCCATTCTTCCTCTATTACGCTACATGGTTGGTGCACACGCCGATTCACACACGTAGTAAAGAACTACTGGATAAGTATGTTGAAAAATTAGGAGTCGAACTGCCGGAGAATCCGAGTGAGTGGAAGGGCAAGGGGCAGACAAACCCGTTCTACTGCGCCATGGTAGAGGAACTGGATTATTACGTTGGTCGGTTATTGAAGTATCTAGATGAGACTGAAGATCCGCGTTGGCCCGGGCATATGTTGAGTGAGAATACGTATTTAATCTTCACCTCCGACAATGGAGGCATGGAGCAACATCCCGGCGAAATCATCACTGACAACTTTCCGCTCGCGCGTGGTAAAATTTCTGCGATGGAGGGGGGAACCCGAGTGCCGCTCATCATTCGTGGCCCTGGGATTGCAGCCAATGTTCAAAGTAGCGCGATGGTCAACGGCCTCGATTTTTATCCGACCGTGCTCTCGTTGGCAGGCTTAGAGAAACCGGCGGAGAAGCATTTGGATGGCGCAGACCTGAGTGCCTTACTAACTGGCAATCCAGCGGATCCGAATTTAGTCCGCCTGGCTGATGGCTCTGTACGCGATACCATGATGTGGCACTTTCCTAATAGCGTAGCTCTGGAGAGCACGATCCGTGTGGGCGACTGGAAGCTGGTGCGGAACTATGACCACTTGGGCAATAAGCGCAGCCCTGAGGTGGAGCTCTATCGACTCTATGAGACCCAAAATGGTAAACAAAGTCGTGCCGACATTGAAGAGGCGAACAATCTGGCGGCTACGATGCCAGAAAAGGCGCAAGCATTGAATGCGAAGCTGACCGAGATTCTCAGTGAGATGGAGGCGAGTTATCCGTATTATAATCCGGACTACAAACACCCGCTACTGAATAAGGAAAAAGTCTGCAGGATCCTATCGAGCCAGCAGCAGGACGACCTTGTCGAGTTCAGCTATCAGGAAAATGGGGCGACAGTTGTTCGCGCTAATCTTCTCTACACCCTCAATGGCGGTGAGCGTTATGAAGAATGGTTTCGTGTCCCAGCTAAGGTCCTAGTCGATAATAAGGTGACCGCCACTCTCCCCTCAGGTACGACCCACTATTTTATCAACCTGATAGACGAAAATAATTTTCTCCGTAGTTATCCAGCATTGCCAGATATGGTGAGCTTGGGCAAAACCAAAACTAAGTATTCGGCTCATGCCCTCAGTGCTAAGCCATCAGTTAAGGTGAACAACAAGTAAAAGAATTCCTTAGGATTAGCTGCCACACGGTTGAGAGCCGCGATTACTGCGAGAGTTAGCCATATGGGTATAAGATCCACTGGGGTAACTTACCCGTATGGAGTGGTGTTGATGTTCTCTGCTTCTGTTGCTGGGTAGCTTCTGAGTCTGTGAGAACTAGTGTTGATCTTTATTTGAGGAAAGTGAATTTCCCTAATTCAGTTGGTTTTGAATATTTTCCCTATTGGTCTAGGGAAACTCGGGACGGTTAGTTTGTACTCAGAGCTGTTTTTTGAATCCACTCTACTTCATGTAGAAATCTCCGGGTTCTTCTATACGGAAGGTAGTTGTTAGTTTTCAGATAAAATCGAAAAGGACTTCCGCGTTGACCACGACCCTCACTTGATAGCCTGACTATGGAGTATGTGAAAGTCGAATTAACTTCGGGTCGCCTGCGCTTTTTGGTCTGGTATTACTCCAGAGTATGGATGGTATTTTGGATTTCTCCTACAACTGCGTCGCCTGATTGGGCTTTAAGTCGGTAGTTGACCGACATCTGCCAGCAGGTGGATAGCTCGTTAATCTTGAAACTGAGGGTTTTGCCATCTGGGGAGAGGGTTACAGAGGTCACAGGATGGCCTTTTTTATTGAAGACGCGCGATCCATATTTAGCGCTGCGTTCGTAGTCCCAGGTCTGAATGGTAAGAGCTGAGGGGGTGACGCTAGTGGGGTCGAGAGTATTGCTAAACGTGACGTGGACGCCGTCTTTATCAACTTTTAGATCGGTGGGAAGATCGAAGGGCTTGCCAGTTGCGCGGATACGAAAGAGTCCACCTTTTTTCTGGGTCTGAGAGGTGGCCCAGGCGGCCATACCGCAGGTATAAAGCTGGCCATCTTCCGGGTTGAAGCGACCACGCATAATGCCAGTTGGGAGATCCGGGATGGGGAGGCGAACCATGCCACCTTGCTTTTTACCGTCGATTGTCTCATGGGGAACAAGCGAGAGTCGTCCGTGACCGTAGGAAAGGTGGATCAGCTTTCCGTCGAGTGGACCCCACTTTTTGCTGTCAACCCACAGTAGTTCGGCGGGTGAGCGATCGAACTTTCTATCGACCCAGCAGAGGGGTTGCTCCATCAGCGAGTCTGAGGAATCCTCGGGGGCTCCGTATCCCCACATGTTGCCGTAGAAGTAGTTTTTACTGGGGAGAACATGATTGATACGGTTCATCGGGTTCCAGTGTCCTTCCTGGTCGGTGACGAAGAAGGTTCCGTCTGCGTTCAGACAAACGCCATTGGCTGCGCGAAAGCCTTTGGCTAGTATTTCTGTTTTGCTGCCATCGGCTGATACCTTGAGCAGGGTGCCGTGGTGGGGAACTAGTGGGGGTCTCGCGTGGCGGCCACTGCGGGCATAGTAGAAGTTACCCGCTTCATCAGATTGTAAACCCATGGCGAACTCGTGAAAATGATTGGTGACTTGCGAGTCGCTGTTGAAGTTCTCGTAGAAGTCGGTTTCGCCATCGCCATTGAGGTCGTGTAGGCAGACAATCTGATCGCGACAGGTGATGTAGATTTTTTTATCCCTCACAACGATACCGAGTGGCTGGAAAAGTCCGGAGGCTATGCGTTTCCATGTGGTGGTTTTTGCCTGTGAACCAGTCATGCCATCGACACGCCAGACGTCGCCGTCCCAGCAACAGACGATGATCGATTTCCCATCGGGAGAGAACTCAATGCCAGTGGTGCGGATACGGCTTTTCCAAGGGTTATCTTGCGGGACGTCATAGTTGTCCCATTGAAATGGACCATCCTGGGTGCCGCGTTTGATGCTGGCTTGAATGGCTTGTGGCCACTGTGATGGGCCGCCTTTGGTGAAAGCTGTCAGATCGATGGTTGTGGGAGCGCTGGCATTTTTTTTACCAATGGAAAAACTGAGCTTAACTGGAGTGATTGCAGCGGGAATGGTGGCCGTGACAAAGTTGTGTGCAGTGGATATTCTGATTGAGTCATGGCCGTTGACACTGGCTGAAGTGCCAGCGTTAGCGAGTCGGACAATGAGGTCTTTGGTGGACTTTCCTATATTAAGGTGGCGGACGAATCCGTGCTGCTCGGTATAGCCGTGTTTCTCGAGGATGTCGGCATCGCCGACGGAGTAGCTGATGATGGTTTGGCTACCATGCTTGTAGAGGCCTTTATAGTGGGCCCATTTTCTGGGTAGAGGCCCGTAGCGCAGTTGATCGAGGCCGACGAGACGCTGGTCGTCAAAGTTTCCTGTCTCTGGGTTTGCCCAGCCCGGAGTGTCTGAGGTTTCAAAGAGTGGTTTGCCGATGGTGCGTGGGCGGGTGACATGTGATCCATCAAAGAGGATGCTCTTCCAGTCGATAAAACCAGAACCTTGCCAGACACCCGCGACGCGGAGGGAATCGTGTTCAAAGGTTGACCAGGTCTTGCCCTCACTGACTCCACCTTTACCTGGGTCTAGGCGAAGGGCTATGCCTTTGTAGGCTATGTTGGCGTCAGGCGCGAGATAGTCGGCTTCAGTTCCTTGAGGTGCGGGAGTGGCGCGTTTTTCAGGAGTGGCAATCTCATAAGTGCTAATGAGGAAGTCCCCGTAGTCCATAGAGTTCCATGGCCGAGGTCTGTCGTCGGCTGCCGGTTCTGGCCCCAAGCTCTTTCCTTCGGGGAGCTTGGCTAGGAATTCAGGGGTGACTTTGAATAGTTGTGATGGGTTGTGTGGCTTTAGGTATTGGCTGCGGATATAGTGGATTACAGCATATTTCTCACGTGGGGTGAGCTGTACCTGCGGCGGCATAGTGCGCCAGCCACGGGTGATGGTCTGGTACATGGTATAGGGGTCACTGCCGTGTTGGAACTTCCCGCTAGCAAAGCGCAGGGAGGTGGGGACGGAACCTTCATTGTTGATGTCACCATGGCAATTATTGCAAACGTTTTTGTAGATTGCCTTGCCTTGGTTAATTACCCTACGGTTGGTTGACTTGATGAGCCGGGCGTGGTCGATGAATTTCTCGTATTCAGGTAAAGAATCCTCAGAAAGCAGCATTTGTGCGGAAAGAGGGTGACTGAGAGCTATGAGCAGCAGAGTCATAATGAATTTCATATCCGCAAGGATAGCTGGACTACTCTCTCTTACCATAGTGCATTTAGATGATATAACCATGGATTTTCCTCTGGGGAAATAGATGGCAAAAAAATCAGCGAGTCGCCCAGGATCCTCCATATGAAGGGTTGGCAGGAGCTTGTGTGCAAGTTATTCTCTAAAGAATATGGACTATAGTCTCCCCTAGTGGTAAACACAATTAGTGTAATGACAAGAACATGCTTAATCATCCTCTCACTACTGAGTGCTCTTACGCAGCTCTCCTCCGGTGGACACGCGCTTGTTCGTTCGGATACAAAGGCTGTGATTGAACCAAAGGTCTCTCATCATTCCGAGTTTCCGGCGACGATGATGCCTCAGGTCACAGACTACACATCGATGAGTTGGGCCGAGGGGTTTCCTAGTGTGGTGACAGATGCCAAATGGATTCGGCGGATCCGGACTGGGACGTACGAATTTGATCTCAATACCGAGACATTGAGTATCCCTCACCTTGGACCCGTCCATCGAGCAATGAGCTATGAGAAACTCATTGAGGGGGAAGAGAGAACTAAGAACTCTCCAGCTGAGCTGGATCTCATCTTAAGGGTGAACAATAAAGAATACCATTGTCATCAAGCAGAAAAATGGAGCCGATTTACTGGCCCTCGGGTCATTGAATCTGGCCGATTTGTACAACGTGCGGATGTGACTGACTTGGTTTTCAGGTCTGCTGACGGGGAAATTCTTAATGCGGAAGCCCGCTTTGAAACGATCGCTTGGCCAGATCGTCTTGGGTTTATTTTAGTGGTGAGACCTGGATCCGAAAAAAATGAGGGCGGCAAAGCAGCTGTCACTAGCGGAGTAAATTTACCAGCTCCTGCGGTCGATAATGAGAGCCGAGCTGTCTGGAATGATGTCTCCCTCGCTATTGTGTTGAAAAATTCACGAGTGACTCTCAAACAAGAAAACCTAAAATCAACTACCGAGGCAGGAGAACACAAAGGTTGGTACCAAGTGGCGTTATCTTTTAACCCTTTGACTATGAAGAAAGCTGCTGCTAGCTCTATGGTGATAGTCAAAGCCCGCGAACTCAAAACTGGAACTGCACGTAAGGTCGAGTACCAATCCTCACTGGGCTGGCACAGGGTCGATCTCGATGGTGTTAGGTCACTCGTGCCAGCGGTTGGTCAGCATAGCTTAAATGACGCAGCTGAACGCATTCGCATTCAACTAACAAATCCATCCGAGACCCCACAAATGTCTCGTTTGATGTTTGCAAAAACCCCTTCAGGGTTTCGCCACCGAATTGGCTCGGCGATTACTGGGGTAAGTATGACCTTGCGCGACACATTGGGAAACCCAATTGGTATCCCAGTCCAGTTAAGTAAAAATTGGCACGGCGACAAACGTGGCGGCGTCTATGCCAAGACTTGGCTCCATGGTATCACGCAATTACGTCTTCCGGCTAAAAGTGAGTTCGAGCTAGAGTTGATGATTACTTACGGTCACTGGGGCGGCGTAGCCGCTGCCTCACACGCCCAACTGTCGCTGATTGGCTGGGGAAGTAATCAACTTTGGGAACAGAGTGCTCTGGGTGCATGGGGGGAGGCGATCTGTTATGAACCGAGCCAGGCTCAAGCCAATTGCACGATCACTGATGTTCGACCACTAATGCTGAGTAATCCTGGGGAGAAAAATCACTGGAAGTGGACTGTTAATGTGGGTGGGGGCGACTTTTTTAGAATGTTCGACCCAAGCGGGATGCGTGTTGGTCACTCAGCTATGCAGGCCATACGCCACCGCCAAGGGCCTTGTCTCACAGAAGTTTCCTATAGTGGTAAAGTCTCCAACGGTGTGCGCCATTCATCGACTGTTAGTATAGCAAGGACTGATGATCTCGTTCGCGGCTTCTACCGTATTCGCCTCAAGGTTGACGTCGCTACAGATTTTTCCCGCTTAGTGCTCTTTCAAGTAGGTGCTGATACGTATAATTTTACTGGTGAAAAGAAATTGGCGATGGGCAATTCTTCAGGGGTAATCAAACAATGGGACGCCCAATGGGGCGGTGATAAGTACCAAACGGAACCACTTAAATGCCTCGGGGAATCACCGTGGGTGTCGATGCATCAAGCCCAACGACCATGGACGCGAGTGGATAGCCCATGGGCCAACCGAGGCATCATCATTCGTTCTTGGCGAGCCCGACTCGGGGGGGAAATAGCTGCGCCCTGGATCGCTGAGCATGGCTCACAACAGAGAGGCAAAAAGTACTCAACCATTGATATTGTGCCTCCTCCAGGAATTACCCGCCTAGAAGTTGGAGATTACGTAGAGGCCGTGGTTGAGCACATTATTATACCGCAAGATTCCAAGGATTATTATGGTCCAAATCAGGAGCTTCGTACAGCGCTCGAGGTAAATGCCGATACCTGGAAAATGGTCCACCGTGAGGCTTCTAAAAATAACCCTAATCTTGTAATGAAGCAGGGGGGGTTAGTAAGGAAATTTCCGGATGTTCGGATTCGTACTGAAAATGGGTGCGCTGAATTCGAAATCTCGGGTGGATTGGGCTATATTCCTCTGACTTTCCTAGGTCTGCCATCCCACGACAGTGGGTGCTTAGTGATTGATGGTAAGCCATTGGATCAAAGCGTTCATGGCAACGACTTTTGGCAATGCGACTACGATCCAATGACTCAACTATGGAGCAGGACCTACAATATTCCTGCAAATGCTGATCTAACTAAGAACTCT
>NZ_JBDOPO010000331.1:0-2202 GCF_039830215.1 Rubritalea sp.
AAGGAGCAGGTTAAAACTCAAGTCAGGAGTTTGGCTAAGAGGCAGACGAGGATTCAGAAATATTTCAACTCATCAAAAATTTCTCATGCTGCCTGATTTTCCGCCCCATTAATATCCTTTACTTTTTCACAATCTTCACCGGCGCGTTAGGTAATGCTTTGAGAAAGGTTTTACCGTAGCGCTTGGTGACCACGCGGTTATCGAGGATCACGACGATCCCTTTGTCTTTTTCTGAACGAATGAGTCGGCCCACGCCCTGGCGTAGTTTGATCACCGCCTCGGGCACGGAATACTCCATGAACGGGTTGCCGCCTTCAGCCTCGATCGATTCGATCTTTGACTGCACCACTGGGTGGTCTGGCACAGAGAATGGCAGGCGTGTGACAATCACGTTGCTCAACGACTCACCCGGCACGTCGACGCCCGCCCAAAAACTGGCCGTACCAAAAAGCACACTATGGATGTCATTGCGGAAGATCTCTACCATCTTGTGGCGCGGAGTTCCATCACCTTGGACTAAAAGCCTCCAGTCATTTTCCTCGAAGTAGTCTTCCATAGCATCCGCCACATTGCGCATCACCTTGTAACTGGTGAACAAAACGAAGGCCTTGCCCTCACTGTATTTCAAGACACGACCAATCCAGTGCGCCAATGCCTCTTCATACTTTGGAGTTCCAGGATCCGGCATTGCCTGCATCACGTAGACCTCCATCTGTTTTTGGTAATCAAACGGACTACCAATCTGCACCCCCTTGGCATGCTCAGCACCCACTCGGCGGCGAAAGTAACTCATGTCTTCCTCTCCAGCGCTTAGCGTTGCGCTAGTTAAAATACAGGTCCGACCTTTGCCAAACATTAGCTCGCGCAGCCTGTCGGCCACATTGATAGGTGCTGAACGTAGGCTGAGCACATCTCCATCGCGTCCCGATTTCTCAATCCAATAGACACTTTCCTCGTCGGTTTGATCGAGGAACAGACGCAAAGTCCCATGCACCTCGCGCAACCTGCGGGCACCATCCATCAGTTCTTTGCGGGCCGATGATTCTTTCTCTAACTTTTCCGCCTCGTCTTCCACTTTATCCCACAACTTTCGCAGTGGTTCAGCCAGCGTATTGTCCACGATATCAGACTCACGCACACGAGATTCTTTAGAATATTGGCCGAACTGGACACTCTCTTCGAGCTCATCGAAGAAGTCCTGAGTGCGCTCTAGTAATTCTTCCGCCGCTTGGATCCCCTCGCCACAGCGTAGTTGCTTCAGCAGGCCTTTTTTGTTCCGCGGGTTGTACAACCTAGATATATCGAAACGGAGTCCTGACTGACTCAAACGTAAGCCTAATTGGCTGGCAGCCACATCTTCCAGAGTGTGAGCCTCGTCAAAAATCACAAAGTCATTGGGGAAAATGTAGCCCATATCCCGCTCGTCACGTTCCTCCATCGCCGAGTCTAATAACGAGAAAAATAGTGTGTGATTCACTACCACAACATTCGCTTTCTCCACCCGCTTGCGCGCCTTCTGGTAAAAACAATTGCCACGCGTTCCACATGTCCGCGGCGTACAAATATGAGCTTCGCTACACACTGAACTCCAAACCTTTGGTGATGGCCGAAAATCGAGTTCACTCAGGGTTCCATCGGTGGTCCCCTCCGCCCAATCCCATACTTGCTTGAGCTCATCCACCTCGCTCGAGGTGAAGAGATCCCCTTTAGAATCCATCGCAATACGCAGCCGTAATGGGCACACATAATTTTGCCGGCCCTTCAACAAAAGTGCCTCAAAATCGACTCCCAACAACTTACGAACAATCGGGATATCTTTCCCTGTTAGCTGTTCTTGTAGATTGATCGTGTGGGTAGAGATCACTGCTTTTTTACCGCTCTCCAACGCAAACTTCACTGCTGGTATCAAGTAGGCCAGCGACTTTCCAACGCCCGTACCTGCCTCCACAGTTAGCACATTTGCCTGCTCAAGCGCACTAGCCACCTCGACAGCCATCTCTTGCTGTTCAGCGCGATAGGCAAAATCTGGAGATTTAGACAGTAAGCCGTCCTCGGAAAATATCCCGTGAATTTCGTCAGCTAGGCCCTCACAAGCCCCAGATCCATTACCTTCTACAAATGCTATCATGCGCGATACAAGCTTTACTCAATTCCCCCAAAACTAGCAACTGAAACAAGTCGTATTCCTCCGACAACTAGAAA
>NZ_JBDOPO010000283.1:0-2187 GCF_039830215.1 Rubritalea sp.
ATAGCAGGCGTGGTTTACGTGAGTCTTGCTGGCATCTGGTACTATCATGGAAAACACTATGCGTGATTTTTTATTAATTTGTAACTCTGATTCAAAGCATGTTGTTTAGCTCTAAAATAAAAGTAATTGTTCATGACGTTTCCGCTAGCGGCCTGGCTTGGCTGACAGCATTATATGCGCGATTTAATTTTGAGCAGCCTCCAGAAATATTTTTGACCAGCTGTATTTTAGCTTTACCGGTTGTGATGGTTGTTCAAGGGCTTATTTTTAATTTTTTTAAGCTTTATCGAGGACAATGGAGATTTGCTAGTCTCCAAGACTTGATCGATGTCGTAGGTGCGGCTGTACTTGGCACTTTGACTATACATACAATTGTTTCTTTTGTTTCTGTTTTTCAACATACTCCGCGGTCGGTTTTCGTTCTGTACCCAGTTTTTTTGATATTTTTTTTAGGTAGTTCACGACTTATATTTCGAATGTGGAAGGATCGAGATCTAGGGTTTGCATCAATAGGGAGTGGCGAAAGAGTTTTAATTGTAGGTGCGGGTAGCGCCGGTGAGGCTGTTCTTAGAGAGACAAGACGGTCTCGAGAGTATGCGGCGGTGGGTTTTGTTGACGATAACCCTCATTTGTTCAAATCACGTATCCATGGTGTTCCAGTATTGGGTACGGTTGATCAGATCGCAAATTTGGTATTTAAACGAAATATAGACCTAATTATCATCGCCGTCCCATCTGCTGGTTCTAGCGAGATGCAGCGTATCGTCGATGCCTGTGGAGACAGTGGAAAGACTTTTAGGATACTACCTAAGCTGCTTGATAATACCGATGAAGAAGTAAGACTTGAGTCAGTGCGAGAGGTTTCTCTGGATGATTTACTTGGTCGTGAGAAAGTTGAGCTGGATTGGGCCGCCATAAGAGCCACGTTGCTATCTAAGACTGTTTTAGTCTCGGGTGGAGGAGGTTCTGTGGGCATTGAGTTATGTCGCCAGTTGGCTGATTCGGGTGTGGGGCAACTCATCGTGTTTGATAATAGCGAGCTAAATTTGTATCAGGCCGAACGAGAAATAAATCTGGATTATCCTGAATTAAATTCCATATTCTTGCTTGGAGATATTCGGGATGCCACAGCGATAGATTATGTGTTTAAAAAATATCGTCCATCACATGTTTATCACGCGGCGGCCTATAAGCACGTGCCGATTTTAGAAAACTATGTTCGTGAAGCAGTGAGTAATAACGTGCTGGGTACAAATATACTCATTGAGGCGGCTGCAGAATTCCAATGTGAGACTTTTGTTTTGATATCGACGGATAAAGCGGTAAAGCCGTCAAGCATAATGGGAGCTACTAAACGTATTGCTGAGCTATTATGCGTACATAAAAATAAAGAGGTTTCTACAAACTTTATCACTGTAAGATTCGGAAATGTTTTAGGGTCAACGGGCAGTGTTGTGCCGTTATTTCGGAGTCAAATATTATCAGGCGGCCCCGTTACGGTTACGCATCGAGAGGCTAAACGCTATTTTATGACCGTGTCTGAAGCTAGTCAACTTATTTTGGAGGCAAGTGCCGCGGGCGCTGGAGGAGAAGTTTTTGTTTTGGAGATGGGTGAGGCTGTAAATATTGGATTCCTAGCTGAACAAGTGATACGTCTCTCAGGGAAAATTCCAGAGGTGGACATACAGATAGAATACATAGGGCTAAGGCCTGGAGAAAAGTTGGATGAAGAACTATTTCATGTAGATGAAGAATTAATGCGGACTAAGCATGACAAGCTTTTACTAGCTACGCATGCGGTGGATGGAGCGGATAAAGTCAGGCCTCAATTAGCTCGATTAAAAGAGCTTGTATCGAATTACGATGAGCCCGAAATACTTCGCGTAATGAAAGAATTAATTCCAACTCTTCGTTGAGACCAGAGTCTAAGCTAAAAGGAGAACATTGTGCCTGAAGCACTTTTAAAAACAATTATTTTTCCAGTGGCTGGTTTGGGTACTCGATTTTTACCCGCGACTAAAGTGTGTCGTAAGGAGTTGCTTCCAATAGTTGATAAACCATTAATTCAGTATGCGGCTGAAGAGGCGACAGAGGCAGGGTTTACTCACATAATTTTTATCGTTAAGAAAGGTGAAAAAAGTATTTCCGATTATTTTTCGGAGTCGATGGATCTAAAAGCCAAGTTAG
>NZ_JBDOPO010000374.1:0-9400 GCF_039830215.1 Rubritalea sp.
GCGCAGCCGATTTGTGTGCCTAGAAATATTTTTGCTGTATTGGAGATGTTATCAAGCAACATCCCTCGATCTCGAAGGTGATAGCCTACTGCTGGATTTTCAGTGCAATGCCCAGTCGCTGACAGCATATCGAATACCATTTTGTCGTAAGGCTTGTTATCAGAGACAGCTTTCTTTAGCCAGAGGTGCCAACCTAGTCCGTGCTGTTCACGGTTTGTTTGAAGCCGCAAAAGGTTGGCGTAGAAGTTAAACATCTGAGAGTCGTAGCCAGGTGAATAGACGAGCAAGTCAATCAATTCGGTGCGTTTAGTGGGGGCTCTATTGTCAAGAAATGACTTAGTCTCTAGGTAAGTCGGAATGCGACCTATGACGGCAATATAGGCTCGACGTAAAAATGTTGCCTCATCAATTATGGGGTTGGCCTCAATACCTTTGACTTTATTGGCGTTTTCAATGATATAGTCAATCTCAGCAGCTGTATTGGTGATCATTTGCAGAGGTAGCTTCTCAGCAGGAGAAATACACAGGCTGCTGATGAGTACACTAGTACACAGAATTAGTAGGCGAAGATCGGGACAGGATGTCATACAATTTTGGGAAGCATTGATTCAGCTAATGATATTATAAGGATATAACTTAGCGACGTTACAATCGTTGCAAAAAAAAGCTATTTTCCTCATTGAGTGAAGCTGGATCACTGAGGTTCTTAGCTAAACTGAAGGGTCCCACTCTTCGAGCGCCCTGCCGCGGTTTGGCAAAAACATACTGACTCCCCAGACGAGTGGGTAAGCCATCAGGCCAAGAGTGATACCAGCAGATAGGAATCCTAGCACAAAGTCACCGATGTTGATGGTGATTGTGCCAGCGTCAACAAGGTGAATCCCCATGAAGTCGAAATGTTGGGCATCAAATGTTTTCTCGATTTTTCCAATGAATGGCGGCCTAGGTACCCCCATGGCAGCATGTAGCCAAGCTCCAAATCGTTGTTGTAACACCATAATCGGTAGCTGAGTCACGGGATTTGTTATCCAACAAGCAGCAAGGGCGACGGGAACATTACCACGACCTCTCAGGCATCCAAGTGCAGCAACTACCATCTGCATCGGGATCGGGAGCATTGCGCAAAAAAGGCCAATTGATAGGCCGTTTGCAATTGTTACTCTACAGGGTTTCCAGTAGCGTTTGTTGAATATTGCCTTGGTAAAGGGGTTTAGCCATTTGATCTTACGTAAACGCGGATGGCGCAGGTAGCGATAGGTTCGTCGAACCATTCTGAGGTACTTGCGTTTCATCGATACGAGGCTGACTAGGGCGTAGTGAACTTAGTCCTCGAGAGGAATGATGCGGAGTGTGCCTTTAGGCTTTTGCTGCATACTGCTGGACAGTGTTTGGCTTGTGCCCTCATGACTAGTTGGCGCACTAATATCAGCATCTTGGTCGAGGGCATCTTTGAGAGCTCCTTCTACGAGTTGGCCGCAATGAATTTTCATCGGAGGTAGAGCACCTAGCTCACCACTGAGTTCTTGTGCGTTAAGTTCAGCCGCTTCTTCAGCAGTTTTTCCCTGTAGCATTTCGGTAGCCATGGAGGCGACAGCTATAGCAGTTTGACATCCAAAGGATTGAAATGAGGCTCGGTCGATGACTTTCTTGCCATCCTTCTCTGTGAACTTGAGCCACATGCGAAGCATATCGCCACAGTCAGGAGATCCCACGGTACCGACAGAGTCGGCATCTGGCATCTCTCCCTGGTTCTGTGGGTTGGCGAGGGTTTTACGTACTTTTTCCTCAAAATCATTCATATCTAAAACATTGGTCGGTAAGCTTCGGCATGCAAGAAGAACATGGCTTAACTGACGTGATTTATTTTTCTAGCAGGGACTTGTCAATTCTTTGGATGTGGTGAATGGTGCTATAGGGTATGGCGGATCACCATGAGATTAGAGGCGACAAGAAGCAACGGTTCATAGGCCGCATTGCCGGGTGGGTGTTGCGCATAGTCGGTGCGACTCTTCGTGTCGACATAGAGGATAAGGCTGGGCTTTCTGAGAGTACTGAAAATCCTGTGATTTGGGCATTTTGGCACAACACAGTATTTGTGCTGCCCTATATGCGAGTGAAATATTATAGCCATCGCAAGGTTGTTGTCCTCACTAGTGCTAGTAAGGATGGAGCAGTATTGGAAAGTGCTGTAGCCGTTTGTGATATTGGTGCTGTGCGTGGGTCTAGTTCACGCCGGGCCGTGGCAGCTCTCATAGCTTTGCGCAAGGCGATACAATCTGGTAATGACGTGTGTATCACACCCGATGGACCACGCGGGCCTCGCTACGGCTTACAGCCAGGAATTATCAAAATTGCGGAATCTACTGGAGCGCCTATTGTCCCAGTTCGAGTGGAATTTGACCGCTGTTGGAAGCTCGGTACTTGGGACGCGTTTCGTCTACCAGTGCCTTTTTCTAGGGTGTCGGTCATCTTTGAAGAACCTATAAAGGTTGTAGCTGGAATCGATGCTGAGGGCTTCGAAAAAGTACGAGCTGAGATAGAAGCAACCATGCAAGTGGGGCTAGATGACATTTAGCTATTGTCTATAAGCCATGTGCTCTTTAAGAAGTAGCCATGCAGAAAATCGACGGTAAACTGGTAGCTGAAAAAGTACTCTCCGAATGCAAAGAGCAGATCGCAGAGTTGAAAGAAAAGGGGATCACACCAGGGCTGTCAGTTGTCCTTATCGGTGAAGATCCGGCTTCTAAAGTTTATGTCGGCTCGAAAGCGCGTAAGTGCGAAGAACTCGGAATTTTTTCCCGCAAGATAGTGATGCCAACTGAATCAACCCAAGAGGAAGTCATGGCTGTCGTTGAAGAACTCAACAATGACCCAGCGATTCACGGAATTCTCGTGCAGTCACCACCGCCAGCACACATCGATGAAGAAGCCATCGTCCGTGCGATCGACCCGGCAAAAGATGTCGATGGATTCCACCCAGAGAATGTGGCAAAGTTAGTTCTCGAGGATCCAACTGGCTATGTGCCTTGCACACCAGCTGGTTGCATGCGTCTTCTTAAAGATGCTGGAATTGAAACTTCAGGTGCCGAAGCTGTGGTAATCGGTCGCTCAATGATCGTTGGCAAGCCAATGGCTCTACTTCTTATGGGTAAAGCTGGCAATGCGACTGTGACCGTTGCGCATTCCCGTACGAAAGATCTCGCAGCAGTTTGCCGCCGCGCTGACATTGTGATTGCCGCTATCGGTAAGCCTGAGTTCGTCACAGCAGACATGGTTAAGGACGGAGCAACAGTGATCGACGTGGGTATCAACCGTGTCAAGGACACCTCAAAGAAGAGCGGCTACAAGCTCGTTGGCGACGTAGCTTTCGATGAAGTCGCTCCTAAGTGTAAAGCAATCACACCAGTGCCAGGTGGCGTGGGCCCAATGACCATTGCGATGCTCATGCAAAACACTGTCCAAGCGGCCAAGTTTGCTAACGGACTATTATAAGCTCTAACGTTTTTCAAAAAGGCCTATAGGATATCAGAGTCCTGTAGGCCTTTTTTATTCTAAAAAAGTGACCCGTAGCGTTGTTGGAGCTGGGCTTGCCACTTTTCTAGGAAGGATAGATTTCGGGCGATTTGGGGGAGGTCAGAGTTGTCGATAGGGGAGGCGAAACTCTCGGTGATTTTAGATTGATTTGATTCGATCTGGGAAATCAGTGCGCTGAGTTTGTCCTGAAGTTCCATCGATTCAGCTTCTAACAATGCTTTGGCTAGAATGCTGGTGGCTGCCGACTTTTTACGGATGAAAGCATCGGCTTCTTGAATGAGGGAGCCAACCCGCATGAAGAGATCCATCAGGTCGTTGCTGACTGCGCCACGGGCATCGTATTCTATGGCTGCATAGTCCATGTAGGCTTTGAGGCGATTTGACGGAGAACGAAGTATGGCGTAATCGAGATTGATTTTCTCAAACTGTGATTTGTCGCCACTTTTATCCGGGTGGTTCTGAGCTGCTAGGTTCTGATAGACTTTGCTGAGCATATCTAAATCTAGAGCTAAAATAGGACTTAGGGAAAAGGTGTCGAAGGGATTCATGGCAATAGTTTTACATATTCACAAGATTTAGCAGAATTACTTATTAAATAGGTTCTGAAAACCTTATTTAAGTTTTCGTGAGTGTGGCTAAGGCGCGTTCTGCCGCAAATAATCCGACGGTAGCAGTCATGTGGGTGATTGATCCGTAGCCGCTGGCGCAGTTGAGTCGCATGTCTCGGCCGTCGGCGTGCTTGGGGCGCTCGGTCGACACGCTGCCGTCACACTGAGGGAACATTGCTTGTTCAGTTGAAAAAATGGCTTCGACTTTAAACTTCTTTGGCTTTTTTGTATCGCCTTTGGGGAATCCGTATTGGCTACGAAGCTTCGTGCGAACTTGCGCTAGAAGTGCGTCATTGGTCACTCTACTTAGGTCCGCGATTTGGATCTTCGATGGGTCTCGGAGTCCCCCGGCACCGCCACAGCTGATGACGGGGATGTCGCGTTTTTTGCATTCGACAATGAGGTGGGTCTTTTCTTTCACTCGATCAATAGCATCGATCAGCACATCAAAATTATTTTCGAAGAATTCATCAGCCGAGCGCTCGGAGTAGAACCCTTGGATGTTAGTGACCACACAATCGGGGTTGATTGCCTTGATCCGCGCTTCCATAGCATCGGTTTTTTGCTGCCCGATGTTGCCGTCCATTGCGTGGAGTTGGCGGTTGATGTTAGTCACGCAGATTTCATCAAGGTCGACCATCGTGATCATCCCCACACCGGATCTAGCGAGAGCTTCGACAGTCCATGATCCGACGCCGCCAATACCAACAATGGCAACGTGTGACTTGGTGAATGTATCTAGAGCATCCACCCCGTAGAGTCGGGCAATGCCTCCGAAGCGTGAGACTGTGTTTTCTGAAAGGTTCATGCGGTGATGGAGCTATTAGATGAGACCGAGTTCCTTCGCTTTGTAAATGCTAGCGTGGATTTTAAAATCGATGAGCAATCCATCGGCTTGTTTGGTGGCTAGAAATCTATCCAGTTCGCTGAGTGGAATGACGTGTACTGATATGTCTTCACCGTCGACTCCACCGCCATCGTGAATTTTAGAGAGTCCGGTAGCAGCAAACATGTGGGTGATTTCAGGAGTCATTCCTGCTGAAGTGGGGGTGGCTATGAGTTCAGTGATTTTATCTGCTTTATAGCCAGTCTCTTCCAGGAGTTCACGGCCGGCACAATCGGCGATTGTTTCACCTTCAAACTCTGGCTCATCACCGACAAGCCCAGCAGGCACTTCGATCACATGCGCTTGCATGGGTACTCGGAATTGCTCAATGAGGACAATTTCTTCAGTATCGGTGATGGGGAGAATTGTGGCGCAGACTGATGCGTTAGGGCGCAGGGCGAACTCCCAATTGTCACGTTGGTAGAGTCCTAGGTATTTACCCGCGTGAAGTACTTCGATCTCTCTCATGGCAGTAGCAAATGATTGATTGCAGCGAAGGTAAATCTTTTTTTATTTTGAGCGAGGGGATGAGCAGGGGCTGTGAACTTATATAGAATTTTCAGAAATTACATGTGGGCGGATGCCATATGCTAGAGAATAATGGTTAATCGGAGGGGACATATCATTCGTAAAGTTGTTGTTCCCACAAAAACAATAAACTAAATTAGCTTTTACAGACAAAAACTTGCGCAGCCAGATAATCATCGTGCCATATAGAAAAACAACAGAGCTTTGTATTGCAGTCATAAGCGGTATGAAGTGAGTAAAGCATCTGAACACGGTGTTATTAGTGAGCACAGCTTTGATGGTTCCATTATGGTTATTCGAGGACTGTAGATAGGGGGCATTATATTTTATAACCTTTACGGATTATCTAGCCGACCCGACTCTGGGCTTTGGTGGAGAAAATGGAAGGACCCCGAGGGAATGAATGATTGCTACTACATCTTTAGAATAGTTTTAGGTGGAGAGCTTATCGAGAGAGTTGAGCGTGGGAGGTTAAGAAATGATCCCAAGTTTATTAAGAACTTTGATAAGCTCTTTAGTGTTGATAGGTTTGGATAGGTAATGGTTCATGCCAGCCTCGAGGCACCGTTTTTTGTCTTCGGCAAGGGCGTTGGCAGTCATGGCGACTATCGGGGTCTTTGTGTAGTATGAGCCCGCCTCTCCTTTACGGATTTTAGTACTGGTAACAAGCCCATCCATGATGGGCATTTGGATATCCATAAAGATAACTGAATACACCTGCTTATCGACCAGTGCCGCAAGAGCCTCTTTGCCGTTATGAGCAATATGTGCGGTTAGGCCTATCCGCTCAATAAGTAATTTAGCGAGCTTAGCATTGATGGGATTATCTTCGACAATCAACGCGTAGTCAGAATTACAGCAAAGGTTTGTTTTTTCGGGGGAACGAGAAGGGGCTATAAGAGAAGTAGAGCAAGAAACTGCATCAATCATGTTGGTGATCAATTCAGATTCTTTGATTGGTTTGTATATCACATTTTTGAAGCCAATTTTGAGAGCTTCTGTCTTATCTGAGGAATTTCTAGACGAGGTGGCCAAAATCATAGGAGGTGTCTGATGCCCTAGCTTTCGACGTAACTCTCTAGCTAACATTAGGCCATCCATGTTAGGCATAAGCATATCGCTTAGAATTAAGTCATGCTTGAGAAGTTCCTCATTACTCAGTTTTGATGCCTCTTTACTAGATTGTACAGAGGTGACTTTACAGCCCCATTTATTGAGTCTGGCTTGCATGAAATCTAAATTGATTGCGTGGTCATCTATGACCAGTACGTTCAGGCCATTGAGCTTTGAAGACTCATTATTGGCTGAATCTCTGGGAAGCTGCTGGAGTGCGGGCAGGTAAGGGAATCTAATAAAGAAAGAGGCTCCATGACCGAGACTGGACTTGGCATCGATAGAGCCTTCCATAGCATCGATGAGTTGCTTACATATTGCGAGGCCTAGGCCTGTGCCCCCATACTTCCTTGTCGTGGATGCATCAGCTTGAATAAAAGGCTGAAAGAGTTGTGATTTTAACTCAGACTCAAAGCCGATTCCTGTATCAGTAACAGATATTTCGATTGTTTTTTTGTCTGGTCGTGATGCCCTGACTACGACACTTCCTTCACTAGTGAATTTAAGCGCATTAGAAACTAGGTTTAGGATGATTTGCTTAATTCTTGCTGTATCCCCATTAAGTTCTAATGGAACGTCACTATCTACAGAATAAAGGAGGTCAACGTTCTTCGCTGCCGCAGTGTGAGCATGGATATCGAGTGTTTCTTCGATACATTCCGTGAGACTATAATCAACCATTTCCAGTTCAACTTGCTGGCTTTCTACACGAGAGAAATCTAGTATATCATTGATGATTGAGAGGAGAATATTGCCACTTTTCTTGATCAAATTAAGGTGCTGCCTTTGTTCATCCGAGGCATCAGATTGAATTAAGATATCAGTAAAACCAAGAATTCCATTCAGGGGAGTACGAATTTCATGACTCATTGCTGCGAGAAAGAGCGACTTTGCCTCATTCGCTTTAATGGCAGATTCTGTGGCTCTCTCCAAATCTAATGCAATTTTGTTTCGATCTGTGGTGTCACGAATAATACCTTGAATGATGGTTTTTTCATCGACCTCGAACTTGGTTGCAGAAACTTCTGTAGGTACGTAGCTGTGATCGGCACACCTCAGGGGTACCTCGAATCGTGTGTGGCCATGATTGGAGAGTTCATCTTTAGCCTTGATGGCATGAGCTAGGAATTCTTTTGGATAGAACTCTCTGATGTTGGTACCTATTATTTGGTTTACTTTTACTTTGAGGAGTTGGCAGAGGGTGGGATTGGCATCAAGGATGACGCCTTCATTGTTGTAGAGGATAATACCGTCAATAGAAGAGTGGAACAGGGCAGTGAATTTTTTTTCCTCATTACGTAACTTTGAGGATTCGAGCTGAAACTTTTGTTCTAATAGTTCATTGGCAATGAAAAGTTGAGAGCTTTTGTGCTCTAGCAGTTGCTCAGCTTGTACTCTGGCGGCCTTCTCGCGCTGGTAACGCTGTTGCCACTTATCGGAATCATTAGACATAGCGGCGTTATGTGATCGTAATAATAAAAAGTTCGGAATTGTCATCGATCATTTTGCGCTCAATGTCAGCAGTACTCTTAAAATGTTCTAGGCTCCCGCGGATAAGTCCTTCGCAGACATCCTCCATGTGCCGAACCGAATGGTATGTCATGTAAAGTTGGTCCTGTGAGTGTGGACGAGCGCATTCGAATGTTGGTAGTTCCGCGTCGGGGTAAAGCTTTCTGACTTCTTCGTGGATGTGTGTTTCAACTTGCTCTAATAAATCTAGAGGATTTGCTGCTTCCTTTACAAAATCTGGGTAGGATTTAGCGAGTTGATGAAAGAGGTGACGTCCAAATTCTTTTAGTAAGTCGGAGACGGCAACATTAAGCTCTTCGCTCAAGTTACAGACGAGTGACACGATTTCAGTGTGCGGGTAGGTACCGACAGCTGTGTATGATCCTTTGGACGGTAAATCGCTTTTATTAATAATAGTGTCTACCATGTCGAACCCATATGAGTCTTCGACCATGCCGAGAAATTCTGTAAATATTACGCCTTTCATAAAATATGATGTTTGACCTGTATGGTATCGCAATTATCTTAGGTTGTCATTCCTAAGCGTTTCATTTTGTTATAGATCGACTTTTCGCTGATGCCGAGCGAGCGAGCGGACTCAGCTTTATTGCCGTTACATAACTTTAGAGTCTCTTGAATAGCGGATTTTTCTATCTCAGCGAGAGTTTTTCCCCCGAGGTGGTTCATTGGTTTTCCAGAGTGTTCTGGGCTGTCAATGCTGCCCATCAGGTCATCAGCAGCTATTTCGTTATCATCGCAAAAGGCTGAAGCTCTTTCGATTAAATTTTCTAATTGTCGGACGTTGCCGGGCCATTCGTATTTTAGAAGTTTTTCAGTTGCTCCCTTGCTAATTGATATGTTTTGGTTGCCTCTCTGCTTAGTTACTCGATTAAGAAAATGGTTAGCAAGTGGCAGAATTTCTTGCGGACGGGTTCTAAGGGGCGGCATTTCTAAAGGAATCACACTGATACGATAATAAAGGTCCTCTCTGAATTCCTTAGTCTCGATCTTCTTTTTAAAATCAATATTAGTGGCGGTGATAATACGCACATCACAGGCGTGTGGACTTTCTCCTCCAATACGCTGAAACACTCTGTCTTGGAGCACGTTGAGTAGTTTGGGCTGTAGGTCAATTGGGAGATCTCCTATTTCATCTAGAAACAGGGTGCCACCTTTTGCAGCTTCGATTTTACCGACACGTTTTTTTATTGCTCCAGTAAAT
>NZ_JBDOPO010000375.1:0-9349 GCF_039830215.1 Rubritalea sp.
CCGAGGTGGCAAGTGTTGAGGAGCTTATCGATAGTGCCGTCCAGATGCAGTTGCCAATAATTGATGCGTTGTTAGATGCTGGATTGGTTCAGGAAGAAGAGTTTTTTAGAGGTGTGTCAGAGTTAGCTAGAATGACTCTAGTGGTGGGGGAGCGCGAGCCAGATGATATTCCATCGCTGAAGAAAATTTGCAGTGCCGCGCTCGCGATTCGCTACCAAGTGGTACCTTTGAAGCTGGAAGAAGAGGTCTTAACCTTGGTTTGTTACGACCCATTTCGTATGGATGCGAGGCAGGCTTTGTCACGTAAATTGCCATTCACTATTCGCTGGGTCATGGGCGAGCGTCGTCAGGTGCGAGCCAGCCTTAGTGCCATTTATGGTGTGGGGGCGGATACTTTTGAGAAGATTCTCGCAGGACGTGATATTCATGCTGATCAATTGGCTGAAAAAGATGAAGCTTCAGTGTTGGATGAAGATGAGTCGGATGAAGCGAGTGTTTTACGCTTTGTGAACCAGATTATCCGTGAGGCCTTAGTCCATACGGCTACAGATATTCACATCGAGCCGCAGAGTGATATTTTACGCATCCGCTACCGAGTGGATGGCCAATTGCTGGATGTGCCAGTTCCTGAACGAATTAATGCCTTGCAGTCATCGGTAGTGGCTCGTTTGAAAATTATGTCACGTCTTGACGTGGCCGAACGAAGGATGCCTCAGGATGGTCGTATCCACTTGAAGAATGCTGGGAAAAGTATCGACGTGCGTGTCGCAACCATTCCTTCGGTGGAAGGAGAAACGGTGAGCCTGCGTTTGCTTAACCAAGAAAAATTTAACATCCATGCGCTGGGCTTGGAGGATTCAGTTAAGGAGTCTATCCTTGAAGTCTTAGCACTTTCCCACGGTGTTATTTTGGCTACTGGTCCAACGGGTTCAGGTAAGTCGACCAGCCTTTATTGCTTCCTCGATTACTTAAATAAACCCGAGACGCGCACGGTCACGATCGAAGATCCAGTGGAGAACAAGTTGCCAGGGATCGTACAGATTGCTGTGCGTCCAGAGGTTGGGCTCACTTTTGCCAAAGGACTGCGTTCTATACTGCGAGCCGACCCGAACAATGTGATGATTGGTGAGATTCGTGACACTGAAACTGCAGAGATCGCTATCCGAGCTTCACTCACAGGCCATTTGGTATTTAGTACGCTACACACCAATACAGCAATTGGCGGTATCAGCCGATTACTCGATATGGACATCGAGCCATTCTTGGTTTCGGCATCCGTTCGTGCGTTTCTCGCCCAGCGACTTGTCCGCAAGCTTTGTAGCCATTGCACTGAGCCAGTTAAAGGGTGGTCAGAGAGTCGAGCTATAGAGTTGGGCATGCCTAATCAGATTTATCAACTAGGCGGACACCCCGCAGCACCAGTTGGTTGTCCTGAGTGCCGTCACACTGGGTACCAAGGGCGTACAGCCATTTATGAAATCTGTAAGGTCTCTGAATCTATTCAAGGTTTGATAGCTAAAGGAGCCGACGAAAATGCTATTTTTGAGCAAGCAGTAAAAGAGGGTTTCGAGACAATGCGCGATTATGGATGGCGCAAGGTGATGAAGGGGGTGACTTCGATTGAAGAGGTTCTTTCTTGCACGCACACACACTCTGGGTTGAGCCAAGATTAGTCATGGCGAAGGTTTTTAAATATATCGCAATGGATGCGGCAGGGGCAAAGCAAACGGGTGACATTGAGGTGGGATCCCGGCCAGAAGCTATGCGCCAACTCCAATCGCAAGGCTTGCGCCCTGTTTCGATAGTTGAAGCATCACTAGGTAAACAAAAAAAGGTTGAAAAAGATGATGTCGTCGAACCTGTGTATCTCAAAAATAAAGATGTCATCGCCTTCACCGAAGAATTAAGTGAATTGCTGGAAGCAGGTTTACCCTTAGAGCCAGCATTGGCTTCTATGGAAGAACGAGATGAAAGTGGCGTGCTAAAGCTGGCGTCCTCTAAGCTGCGACGCTGGGTGACAGAAGGTGAGCAAATGTACCAATCCCTCCCGCGAGTCTCAGCCCAGTTCGACCAACTTTATTGTAATTTGGTAAAGGCCGGTGAGGCTAGTGGTAGCCTGCAGACTATTCTCAAGCAACATGGAGCCTACATGAAGGAGCAGATGGAGCTCAGGTCTAAATTGAGTCAGGCAATGATCTACCCGGCCTTTTTGATTTTGGCGTGTGTCATAGTGACTCTTGTTTTCATCTTTTATTTGTTGCCTCAGATCACCAGCCTTTTGGAAGGGATGCCTGGGTCAGAAATGCCATTAGGTGTGAAATTGGCTACAACTGTTGGAGATGTACTACGTGGGCATTGGGTGATCTTACTCATTTTGATTATAGCAGCGATGGTGGGTCTCAAAGTCTGGCTTCAGCCTGAAGCAAATAAAGCTAAATGGGATCAAGCCAAGTTGACTTTGCCCATTATAGGAAAAGTGATTCAGTATGGAATTTATGTCCAGTGGCTTCAAACATTGGCGAATCTGCTTACCAATGGGGTGCCATTGGTGCAGGCATTGCAGCTCACATCGGAAACAGTAACCAATCGCTACTTTAGAGGGCGTCTACAGGGGATAACTGAAGGGGTTGGTGATGGCTATCAACTCACACGTTGTATGCGGAAGACCGAGATGTTCCCGCCAAATATGGTGGATCTGATTGGCGTGGGTGAAAGCACTGGCAAGCTTGCTAGAGCGATGAGTCGTGCTGCTGAGTACTACGATAAACGACTTGCTATTTTAATCCAAAGTGTGCTGGGGCTCATTTCTCCAATAGTTCTTTTAGCGATGGCTGGTTTAGTGGCGCTATTATCATACACCATGATTCAGGCAATTTACGAAACGATGTCCAATCTAGGGCCTAAGAAGTAATGAAAATAGCGCATCCATCATTAAGAGGACGCACAGGGATAGCTCTCATTGCAGTTTTGTGGGTGGTTTCCTTTATGACGACCTTATTGGTCGTGACTCTTACCTTGCTGAAGGTGGATGTGGATGACAACGTGGCAGAAGTTCACACGTTCACCGCTTGGCAACAGGCCCATGCTGGTCTGAGCTTTGGTCTTCACCCCGGCGTGAAGAGGGATGACCCAATCCTGTTTTCACCGGATACCGGATACGATGAGGGCTATACCGTAAAAATTGAACCTGAGGCATCACGTTTGAATATCAATGCAGCGCTCACTTCTAATGACAAAGGGGCACTGGTAAATTTATTTAAGTTATGGGGGCTCGAGGATAAAGAAATCGACTTACTTGTGGATGCCTTGATCGATTGGGTTGATGGCGATACCTTGCTTAGTTTGAACGGTGCTGAAGAGGATTATTATCTGGGTCTAGGCTATAGCGATCGCCCATACAACCGGATGTTTAGAAGCTTGGACGAGCTTCCCCTAGTTCGAGGTTTTGTGCTCATTGAGAATTTGAAACCAGATTGGAGAGAGTATTTCACGGTTTGGTCAAAGGGACCCATGGACATACATGAGGCACTTCCAGAATTGATTGCGGCAGCAGCCGAGGTGGAAATCGCAATGGCGGCACAGTTTCGCGGGTTTGTCGCAGGTGATGACGAAATGATGGGGTCAGAAGATGATATTCGCTTTGCTACAGTCGGAGAAGCATTGGATGATTTGGTGTCGCCAGCAGAAAACCGAGATCAAATAGCGCAACGTTTCACCACAAAAGGTGAGATTTTAAGGATTGAGAGTGAGGGGTATTCAGGTAACTTCCGCCAACTAATCAAGGTTATTAGTGGTGCTAAAGGGCAGCAAACTAACATTTTAGACTATCAAGAAAAGCAATTAGTAAGTGAGTAAATCAGAGAAATCAGTGATCTTGCCATCGGATGGCGACGGTTGGGATATATGGTGCCAGAGCTCTGGCGGTGTCACGCATGTGAAATCGCTTGAGGGAGCTGTCGGGAAGTCCGATGCCCAACCTGGTGCCCGTGTTGCCTTTTCCGTCTGTCGTGTGGCGACTCTTCCAATTGTCGTGCCGAGTGACGAAGAAGAACTATACCGCGGGGCATGTCAGCTGGAGTTAGAGAGTGCAGGCTTGTTAATGGACGTCGAAAACTACAAAGGGTGGGATTGTATTCTGGTTGAAAATTCCAAAAGCAAATCGTTTGTCACGGCAGTTTACTTGCTTGAAGAAGAGCTCAATGAGAAAAATGATCTCCGTCATTATTCGTTTGATTTCTCAGCTAGATTTTATTCACCCAAAGTGGAGGGAGATTGCATCGCTCTTTGGAAGGAGAGGCACACGTGGTGTCTCGCATTTTACCGGAACAATACGCCTTTTTTGGTGGAGCCAATTGGTCGTGAAGTTCAAGACCTTGCGAGCTCCGTTAGTTTGCTGATCAACCAATTAGCGATCAAAGGAATATCTTTCCACCCTCACGAACTCTTGCTCTGGTCATCGGTAGGAAATTCTGCGGAGTCTCTCGTTTCGGATCTAGCCACTGTCAACCTGCTCTTAAAAGAAGAGGCTAGGCCTGTTCCTAGTTTTCCTACAACTGAGATAGAATTGCAACCTACCGCTGTTAGTGAGTGGGAAAAACGAGTCAATTCGATGATGCGCTTACGCGCCATTTTGATGGCTGTCGCCGCTTTTTATGTTAGCGCTGCAGGTGTGCTTTGGTGGAAGAGTTACCAACAAGACCAAAACATTGCTAAACTCACCGACGAGGTCGCACAGTTTGCTCCACTTTGGGAAGACAATCAATTGCACTTTAGTGTCTGGGCTGAGCTCGAGCCCGTTGTTACGGACAATTGGCCACTTCGCGTCTACAAAGAATGTGTGATGAGTATTCCTGCTGGTCAGCCCATCCGATTCATTGATGTCAATGTGCAGAACGGATTCGTACAAATCAAAGGGAACGCAAAGAATACAGACTCGCTCAACCGCTTTAAGTCGAAGTTGAAAAAGTCTACTATCTTTGCTGAAGACTATGAATGGGAGTTTCCCGAAGCAAAAAAATCACAAAAAACGAACCGTTGGGATTTTCAGTACAATGCCAAGCCTCTTGGATACAATGAATACTAAACTATGAATAAGCGAGAAAGAACAATGTTGCTGATGATTGCTGGTATCGTGCTGGTGTTAGCGCATGTGTGGGGAATAAAGCAATACCTCACCTCGTACCGAGAAAAAGAGGGGGAAACGATGACTCTCTCGGCTCAATCACTTAGCTATAAGAACAGTGCTTCAAATGCTGAATTAATAGCAAAAGAAGTGAGTTGGGTTGATGAACATGAACCCAAACCTACCTCCTTTGGTGAAGAGCAGAGTAAGTTGTTGGCTTTTCTGAATAGCTCTGGAGCTAAGCATGGATTTACTCCAGCGAAACCCCAACTTAGTCCCATGATTGATACCAACGGGGTGTATCAACGTACTAAAATTCAAATCCAAGCAATAGCTACCGAGGAACAACTCTACAACTGGCTAATTGATATTCATCAGCCAACCGAATTCCGTGCTGTAACGCAACTCGTCATGCGACCAACTAGTAAGGTTGATGAGGAAGGTTTGGTTATCTGTACAATCACAGCTGAACAATGGCTGATCAATTCAGAGTCCTTATAATACCAAAGAATATTGTCATGGCTAAATTCATAACATTCATTTTCATTATCGTAGCTTTCTCGGCTGTGGGCCAAGCTGCATTGCCTAAGAATCCATCGATAAACGAGTATCGGTCTCTGTTATCTCGTTCTGCATTTGTCATTAAGAAGCCTGTTGTGCCTACGCAACAGCCAGTCATAAATAACTCCCTCACCCTGCGCGGAGTTTCCATGCTTGATGATGGCTGGTTTGTGACTGTGGTGGATCGCAAAGATTCTCAAAAACGTATATACCTTCGCGAGGGGGCGCCAGCGAACAAAGATGGTATCAAATTGATTAAGGTGAATAAAAATAAGGACGACTACATGAAGACAACTGTGACTGTTATGACTGGTACGCGCAAAATGACCATAGCCTATAATTCAACTGATATAAAAAACGGTATAGCCAAAGCTACCCAAGTTGTCCGCAAGTCTCCAGCGAATCCAAGCTCAGCCTCTAGGCCATCTTCGTCTGTTAAGCCCCCAGTTCCAACTTCCCGCTCTACCACTCGTAGACCACGCGTCCGCCGCACACCCACTACATCCGTGCCACGCACAAAATAACCGATCGATCTCCTTATGTATTCATTTTCTAAAACTCTCACAGGTCTCTCAGTGACATTAGCCTTGGCTGGAATATCCATGGCTCAGGCACCAGCGTTGCCAGCGGCACCCCCGATTGCGCCACCTGTTCCAGGGAATGGGGTAAAGCCTCTAGTTGACCCAGAAACAATAATCAAAGAAGGGTGTGAAGAGCCGTTGTTAAGCGGTGAAGGCATCGCTATCCTCTACCGGAAGTTCACAGGTAAACGCGTGATCATCACCAAAGCTGCGCAAGGGGTGGAGATCAGTTTTGTGCAACCAGGGCCGCTCACTTATCGTGAGGCTGCCGACCTTCTTGTTAAAACAGCCTTTCTAGAGGGATTGGTCTTTGTTCCTAGTGGCCCAAGTGAAGTGAAGTTGCTGCCCGCGCCTCAGGCGAGGACTCCCGGTGGTTACCCACTCGTTTCAGATGTGTTCTTGCTTCCTGACACTGAGGAGCTCGTTTCGTATGTCATGGGCTTAGAGAATATCAAGCCAGAGGAGGCAATGAGTATTTTCACTGGTGTCGTGTCCCAGCTTGGTCAGCACGGTTCTATCGTGCCAGTTCCAAATGCAAACGCTTTGATTATCACTGAGAACTCTCAGTTGATTCGTACCCTGATAGATATCAAAAATAGAATCGATATTCCTCAGGAGCTGTCGACTCAGAAATGGATTGCCCTGGAGCATGCCGACGCTGAAGAAACAGCTGAAAGTGTGAAATCTATTATGGAGTTCAGTGCGCAACAAAATACTCAGCTTTCCGCGGTTAGCGGGGCTCCAACCGCCGCAGTCCTACAGGTTACTGGAAATAAGGGAGGTGGGGCCAATCTTGTTAAAGGGCGTACAACTGGTGGTGAAAGTTTTAGCAGTGTTCAGGTCTTATCTGATATTCGAACGAATCGTATTTTTGTCATCGGCAGGCCTATCGATGTCGAGGTTGCTGAAGGTTTAGTGAGAGGGTTTGACTCACCGCTCGATGAACGTAATTTTTTCAAACACAAACTTAAATTTCTCTCGGTTTCAGAATTCTTAAATATTGCTGAAAATGCGATTACCCAAGTATCAGTAAAAGCTGCCGAGCAAGGCAATCGAGGTAACCGCCAGAGTGATAAAGGTGGAACTCAGGCTGGTCAAAACCGTGGGCAGGTAACTGGCAATGGTTCATTTAGCCAAAATAATGCTGGCGGCGCACTAGCTGAAACTAGTCGTGAAGACGGGCCGGAGGCTGTCATTATAGGGAAGACCTTATTGGTTGCTGATAATAGTAATAATACTCTAATTATCAAAGGACCACCTTCGTCGATTAAGGTCGTAAAAGATTTGATTGCGGAGATGGACGTGATTGCTGATCAGGTGCAGATTACTGCAATATTTGGCCGATACAATCTGGGTGACTCCATAGACTTTGGTGTGGATTTTGCGAGGACCTATCAAGCCACCCGTGGTGCTGATTCTGGATTTGCTGGCCAGAATAGAACTGGCTATCCAATTCTAGCAGATCCAGCGACCCTTACTAATCTGGGAGCGTTTGATGCTGCAGCTGGATTTTCTCTCTACGGGCAAATCGGCAAGCATTTCACGGCAACACTCCGTGCGATGGAGGATAGTGGGAAATTCCATTTGATGGCTCGCCCAACAGTCTTTACCACAAACAATCGTCGAGCGATTTTGTCTTCCGGTCAGCAAGTGGCAGTTCCTACCAATAGCTTCACTCAGGGTGGGTCCGGAGCTAATGGTTCTCAATCTACGAATATCGCCTACCGTGATATTTTGTTGGAGCTGGAGGTTATACCTCTAGTGAACTCAAAAGATGAAGTTACATTGAATATCGCATTCACAAACAATAATATCATCGGTGAAGCAGTGATTGACGGAAATAGTATCCCTACCATTGGACAGGAAAGTATACAGACCATAGTCACTGTGCCGAATGGTGAAACTATCGTACTGGGCGGGTTGATCACCGAGCGTAACGAGTCGACCGAAAGTGGTATCCCTGTATTGATGCACATACCTGGACTCAAACGTCTATTTTCGACGATCCAAAAAAACGTGATCCGTGAGGAATTAGTCATTTTTATTAGCCCGAGTATTGTCAGTGGTCGCCCTGATCTCAGGGCTCTTCAGCAAAGAAACGCGGATAAATCACAATTGGTTAGAGATTTGCAGGCTGATAAAAGTGTTTTGCCATACAAGTATTCAGATCCAGATAAACAAGACCAAAGGATTCAGCAAGAGCGCGCGCGACGTTCTCTGTGGTATCTACCTAAACCTAAGCCTAGAAAACCATCAGTAACCCCAGCCGCCAGCGGGAAACGGAATGTCTATAAAGGCCACCGACACTAAGAGAGTCCGAGAGTTCGAGGTTTTACTTGACGCATGAGAGTTTTCTCATAGTTGGATAGTTGTCGTCTATTTTGCTCTGCCAGCCTTGCGTGCTCTTTTTTTAGAGTGTAAGCAATTGGTTTTGCGCGGTTAATGTGTTGCGTGAAGTGTGGCAGCAGGAGCGGTTATTACAGCTCTATCTAGCAGTAATGGTTATGTGATTTTTGTCAGTAAAAGCTAATTTAAGTTAGGGGTGAAGCTGGTAATTTTTTGTTTTTTAGTTGAGAGTTAGCTAGTTTTTTCAGCCTGCTCTTCTTCTGATATCTTCACCGCAAACTGCGGTAACGAGGCGCTCAAGTTTAGCTTCGTTTGGAATAGTCCAACGACTTGTGTTCTTGGCTTGATGCAACTGTTGAGAGTCTCGCACATGTTAGATGTTCTAGGCCGCGTCCTAAGATTGCAAGCGAGACTTAAGATGTTGAAGCTTTCCTTCCACCCATGTTGCCATTTTGGGTGTTGTACTTTTGTACCTTTCCCACTAGTAGCATCTCAGCCGTCTTTTAACTGAAGGCGTGTATTTTAGCTTTGCATTCGCGGCTGGTTTAAAGCGGGGCTGACGTGGTTAGTCTATTTTTAACTGAGTTGTGAAGTGTTTCTAAAAGAAAAATAAAAAAAGTGTCGAAAGAGCTTGCGCGGAGTCTGGGAATATGTAGATTGCGCCCCGCCTCACCTGCCACAGGGAGCGCGAGAGAAACTAACTTCAGTTCTTCGAGACTCGGTCTCATAGCTGCATTTA
>NZ_JBDOPO010000250.1:0-9345 GCF_039830215.1 Rubritalea sp.
TCGACTAACCGTGAGAGTCGGTTGCCGTGTTTGCGCATGGTGGTGAGCATGCGGCGTGAGATGGCGGGCTCTTCCAGAATGTCATCGTCTACCAGGTTTTCCAGATAGCCATTGATGATGGCTAGTGGTGTGCGTAGCTCGTGTGAGGCATTGGCAACGAAGTCGGTGCGGATTTGATCGGCTCTGTGTTCTGTGCTGATGTCTCTTAGGACGATGCAGAAGAGCGGGTCGCGATCGAGATTCGGCAAGGGTGTGAGTTGAATGATCCAGGCAGTTTCGCCCTCGGAGGGCTTGCCTCCGAGACTATGTGAGCTGGAGGGAAGAACGATGCGCTCCTGTGCGTGCTTGGCTGACCCTATCAGTTTTTGAATGAGGTCACTCACGGTGGGGTGCAGAATGACTTCTGGTAAGCTTCTGCCACTAAGGTCTTGGTCCCGAAATGCTTCACGTGCTCTGGTGTTGAATCTGCTGATTTCGAGCTCTGAGTTGACGATGAAAAAGGCATCACTGATGGCGTCGAGTGAGACTTGGTTGTCGGTGAGGGCTTGCTCTAACTTTTTGTTGGTGCTGTCGCGTAGTTTTCTAGCCGCTTTAATTTGCCCTGCCAAATTGCCGCGCAGAGTCTTTAGCTGGTACACGAGTACAGCAACGGCTATGGCAAGTGTGATGGTGAGCGAATCCGGCATCAAATGAAAGTTACTGTGGATCTTTAGGCTTGTCGACGATGCGGTAGCCTGTGCCTCGAACTGTCTCAAGGTAGCTAGAATATGGTTCTAGTTTTTTGCGCAAGCGTTTCATGTGAGTGTCGAGCGTGCGTGAGTGGACTTCGTCGCTGTAGCCCCAAACTTCTTTGAGGAGAGTACTTCGATCCTGTGGTGCGTTGGTCCGCTCACAGAGAAAAATCATGAGTTTGAACTCAGTCGATGTGAGGTCTTTTAGCTCGCCGTTTAGATAAAAGCAGAGCGTATTTTTGTCGAGCTTGAAGGGACCAAGCTCAAGTACAATTCCATTGCCTTTAGTGGTCGTGCGTTTGAGGATTGCCTGAGTACGAAGGACGAGCTCTTTTGGGCTGAATGGCTTTGTGATGTAATCGTCCGCACCCGTTTCGAGGCCGGTGATGCGGTCTTCAGTTTGAGCCTTGGCTGTAAGCATGATCACTGGAATGTTGCGTGTGCGTGGGTCGCGCTTGAGTTCCTTGTTGACGTTGATTCCATCCATTCCAGGTAGCATGATATCTAGAATGATGAGATCTGGCTCGATGCTGATTGCTTTGTTTAGTCCTTCTAAACCCTCGTGAGCCAGAATGGTGTCGAACTGATTGCGCTGGAGGTTGAAGGATATCAGCTCAGCAATGTCTACTTCGTCTTCGATGATTAGGATTCTTTGCATGATGTGGCGGCTCTTGGTTTAAACTAAAAAGCCGAGACTGCTGTATGTGCAGACCCGGCTCTTATCGAAGTTATCTTGGTGACACTGCTGTCACATTGTCGCTTAGCTCACTTCAGCGGATGTCTGAACGACATGCATTAGGTGGTTAGCGATGACATTGAGCTGGTTGTTGGTGTCGATGTTAAGCATCTCGACCTTTACGTTGCCTTCTGCCATGCGCTTCATAGCGGCTTTATTTGAGCTCTTAGTGAGTGATTTGATCTGCTCACGAATATCTTCAGCTTGCTGAGTCTCAGCTGGGCTGATTTGACCGAGGATACGGTTTTCACAGAAGCTAAGGAAATCGGATATGAGTGCAGTAAGTTCGCGTATAGTTGATAGCTGCTCTTCGCTGAACTGGCGTCCTTTGTTGTAGCGTCGTTCAGCGATTTTGATGAGGCGGTAGATAGCATCTGAACATTCTTCTAGCTCCGCAGTCATGCGGAGTAGGCCAGTGATTCGCTCAGAGAGGTGTGGGGACACTTCTTTTGAGGTGCAGCGGACAAGGTACTCGGTGATGTCGTGCATCATTAGGTCAGCCTCGTCTTCCATCGCTTTGAGATGGACGACCTGCTTCGACATATCGCGCTCTGGGTGCTCGAATACCTCAGTATAACCGGCAAACATCTTAGTGCAGTGGTTGCTAAGGTTGGCTACCGCTTGTTCAGCTTCCACGATATTGAGTTCGCCGAGGTCAACGAGTGACTGTGAAATATACTTGATCCGCACTGGGTCAGCAGAGGAGTCTTCCTCTTTGTCTTTGACCATTTTTTTGACTAGCTTAGCAATTTGGGGAACGAACCAGATCAACACACCGATGTTTATTAGGTTAAACAGGGTGTGGAAAACCGCGGTAGCAAAGGCTACTTCGGATTTTCCAAAGTCTTTCTTAGCGCTCTTGAGGCTATCAGGAAGGGAGTCAGCTAATGACCAAATGAAGTCGGTGAAGATACTGAATGCTATCAACATCCATACGACACCAATAACGTTGAAAAGAAGGTGGGCTCGGGCTGCTCTTTTCGCCGCAACACTGGATCCGATAGAAGCTAACCATGCGGTTACCGTGGTGCCGATATTTTCACCTAGTACGATCGCAGCTGAGTTTTTGAAGGCGACCATTGGGTCCTCACCAAGCCATCCTTGCATAGCAAACGTAATGGTGATGGCCATCGCTGCAGAGGAGCTCTGCACCACTAGGGTGAGGATCACACCTGCACACATGAAGAGGATTACGGACATGAAGCCAGTAGCCTGAATCCATCCCACGATGCCACGAAGTGTGTTGATGGTATCCATGTCACCAGATTTGACTGCTGATTTGAGATCTGGAACGGCCTCTTTTAGCTCGCCTAGACCGAAAAAGAGTAGTCCGAAGCCGATGAGTACTTCGCCAATAAATTTCCATTTACCTTTACCTACAAAGAACAGAGGAAGACCACAGCCGATAATAGGGAGGGCAATTTTGGTAACACTAAATTTGCCAATGGAAGCCACAATCCATGCTGTCACTGTGGTTCCTAAATTAGCGCCCATGATGACTCCGATGGATTCGACGAGGGTGAGTAGACCCACATTCACAAAGCTAACCACCAAAACGGTAGTGGCTGATGAGGATTGGACAAGACCAGTAGTGAAAAGTCCAGTCAGTATGGCGCTGAAGCGGTTCTTTGTCATTGTGGCCAATGCTGTACGCATACCATTTCCAGCAACTTTTTGGATGCCCTCAGACATGACTTTCATGCCGTAGAGGAAAATGCCTAATGCGCCGAGGATCGTGAGGATAGTGAGCATATGTGTATGAGTTGTGTCTGGGATGTCAATTGGGTGACACCCGTTGTGTGTAGATTCAGTTAGCAACTGTCAAGGTCGAAGGCGAGTCTGAGGAATTATTTCTCTCTACATAATAAAGCTGGTAAGTTCCTCGGCTAAGAGCGTTAGCTGAGACCCAAATCGAATCTTTGTGTGTGGAACTGCGTATTGAAAACTGGTCGGTACCTGGGTTGTAGTGGCTAACCACTAGGCTGTGTCGCGAGTAGTTGCAAGAGGTGTGATGTGAGTGACTTATGAGTTCTTCGAAGTTTGAGACATCGACAGCGACTGGGCTAGCAGAGAGCTGGGCGATGATAGAGGATTTTACTTGTGAAGTTGTTTTCGGCTTCAGATGCCTGAGCTTGTAGTTTTCTAACCATTTCTGTGTCCAGTCGCGGGTTCTAGTATATTCGGGCAGGCTTAACGTTTTCTGAACGCTCTTTAACTGGTAGAAAGATTGTTGGATTTTTGTTTGAGCCACAGAGCTTGACCATTGTTTCGTATTTTTGAGTTGGCTGGCTTCTTTGGCTAGTTGGTCGCGCTCGAAGCGAAGGCGCTTCATCGCCATAGCGACTCCATTGCTAAAGAGTGGATCATAGGGGAGTTCGCGTTCGCTGGCGATACCGTTTTTTTGGGCTAGGGAGAAATCTAGATTGATATGCCCTGCCTCACCATAACGCTGAGGAAGCATTTTATAAGTGGCTGCAACGAGCTGGTGGGTGATCATTTCACTGCAGGAACTATGTCCATTCGTGTAGTGCCGTAGGAAAAGGTCGCGCTCAGAGAGGTTGATAAATTGTCCAGAGGCTCGCCAATACTCAGCCTCAACCAAAGCTATAGTCGCAAATGTGTGGCAGGATCCGACATCACCTTGTAGCTCACTGTGCTTCCAATAGTCTTTGGCTATTAGAGTACCAGTGCTAAGGTATAGTAGGTAAAAGAGGATGAACCAGTTCACGCGGGCTGGCTACAATAGCCCTAATCTATTGTAAACTAAAATACCGTGTAGGGCAAAAAAGTTCTAAAGAATACATTCTAACAGATTTAGATTACCTCGCTACACTACGATTCATGGGGCAATTCTGACGAACTTAGACTCTTCAGTATTTTTCTTGTGCGTTCGTTGAGCTCTGACTCAACGGACTTGATATCTTTGGCTATAATTGCTGCAAAGCTGCTATTTTTTGTTTCGTACTAGCGTGCTAGGGCTTTGAAGTTATCAATTCCACTTTTTATTCCAACTAGCAAACGGGAGCGAAAAATAAGCTGCGGCTGCAAGTTCTTTGCAGACCCTCTCATGTCCTGCGAATGCAAGACCGTTATAATAGTTGAGCGTCGCCACTCGATAATCCTTTGACTTCTGGATTATTGCCCAAGCTGAGGAGTCGCTGGACTTATTCTATAGAGTGCTCAGCAATCCCGTCCTGCTCCATCCATCACAGAGAATTATAGGTTACAATCGGCCTCCGGTCCTCTGTTATGAAGCGATAGATTACTCCATACTCCTCCTCTCGGAGAATGTGGTATTTTGGTTTCATTGCTTTTGTGGTAAAATCGAGGTTACAAATGCTATGCCGCCCCCGTCTAAGAATTATTTCCTAGCATAGGGAATCCGCCGAGTACTTAATCGGCTGAGTTTGTTATTTTTCAGTTGAATACTGGGATCTCTCGGGCTGGTGTGTGCGCATGGATTTGGAAGCAGTAAAATTGGCATTCCGCAAGAACTTCGCAGAACACGGTGAGCTAGGAGCCTCTGTGTCTATTTGGAAAGAGGGTGTGGAAGTTCTTAACCTTGCGGATGGCTGGTGTGAGCGTGATGAAGTTCGCCCATGGAACTCAGCTACGATTGTGCCTTTCTATTCTGCAACCAAGGCTTTGGCATCCGCTACTTTACTCATGCTACTGGAGGAAAATGGCTTGTCTCCAGATGACTTAGTGTGCCGGGTGTGGACAAATTTTCCAAATAGCTCAGCCACATTTAGCGAACTCCTAAGCCACCAATGTGGACTGGCTGCGCTAGATCAGAAGTCTAGCGTGTTCGATCACGAGGAAGTGATTTCCGCGATTGAAGCCCAAGAGTCTAACTGGGAACTTGGCGATGGCCATGGCTATCACCCACGAACCTTTGGCTTTTTGGTCGAAGAGCCGGTGCGGATCCTCACAGATAAGCGCCTAGGTGCAGTTTTTCGCGAACGCATTGCTGATCCCCTAGGGCTGGAACTCTGGATTGGCTTGCCTGCGTCAGAGTTCAGTCGAGTGGCAACACTCTACACTGGGAAAATGGATAAAAGTGACCTGCTAAGCGGTTTCTATAAAGAGTTCAATCAATCCGGCACGCTCGTACGTCAGGCATTTAGTTCACCGCGAGGTCTACAGGGAGTGCATGAGATGAATACTCCAAAGGCTTGGCAATCAGGGCTACCAGCGATGGGGGGAATAGGAACAGCTCAGTCACTGGCTAAATTTTATCAGGCAGCTATCGGGGCAATCCCCTTATTCTCTGATGAGGTGCTAGAATGGATGCGTACTCCAGTGGTAACGGGGGATGACCGTATACTCATGACTCCCACGCGCTTTAGCTGTGGATTCCAGTTAGATCCGCTCGATGAAAATGGTGATAAGGTCCGCCGTAACTACGGCGAGGGACTGCATGCATTTGGCCACCCTGGTGCTGGCGGTAGTCACGCTTTTGGCGATCCAGACTCGGGGATATCCTACGCATACATTATGAATCAGATGGATCTCTCAGTCTTGCCGGGGGCTAAGAGCTCAGCAATTATCCAGGCTCTTTCGTAGTGATAAAGAAAAAAGTCTTGCAAGGATAACAAGCGAAGGGTAAATCCCTCGCGCACTCGAAGGATTACGGGGCATTAGCTCAATTGGTAGAGCGTCTGCATGGCATGCAGAAGGTCAACGGTTCGATTCCGTTATGCTCCACCATCCATTCTTATATTGAATGCGATGGCAAGAATCCCAAATCATTCTGGTAGAAACACTAGAAGCTTGGTAAAGGATAGCCCTAAGGGGGCTTTTTTTTTGCACTCCGAGTGGTAACCAAACTAGTAGAATAGATGAAAGTAGAAGGTAAAGAACTCGCAATTGCTTGTGCTCGCGCAGTAGCCGAAAATAAGGCTGAGGACATTCGGGTGATCGATGTCAAAGGACTCTCATCTATTACAGATTACATGGTTGTTTGCTCAGGTAATTCATTGCCTCACCTCAAGGCTCTCATGCGCGACACGGAAGTTATCGTGCAAGAAAAGCACGATGCTAAGCCATACAGTGGTGAAGGTCGAGCTGAGACAAAGTGGGTTGTGCTCGATTACTTTGATGTAATGGTGCACATCATGCACGTCGATTCACGTGTAGAATATGACCTCGAAAACCTCTGGCCAGATGCCCAAGAAGTTGAGTGGGAAGAGTAGCTCTTGTGAAAAATACATTTTTGCGTCTAGAGTTAACGCTTTCTCCTCTCAGTCTTGACGTGATGAGAGGGAGTGTTTTTTTACACGAAAGTTAAAATCTTTTATTATGAACGAACTAAAGCAACAAATTATGGATAAATTAGGTGTGGATGAAGCAATGGCTGATACTGCAATTCAGCTAGTGTTAGGCTACGCCAAGACCAAGTTACCAGAGAGTCTTCAGGCACCAATCGATAGTATAGCAAAAGGGGAGAATCCAGATATCGGTGGCAGCGCGATGAATGCGGTGAAAGGACTTTTCGGCTAGAAGAGAATTTCAACTGCCAGATGGGAGCTTCTAAAAGGTAACGTGCCAGTATCGTCCGAGCGTAATCACAAATCCACATGGGTGCGGACAGTCGATGGAGTAGGCTGTTAGTTTCCTGAGATCAACACTAGTGGAATCCTCAGTTATGGTGTATTAGTGGCCCACTATGATAAACGCATTTGCTGCAAATGAACAAGGGGCTGAGCTTCAGCCGTTTCAATACGATCCAGGTGTCCTTGCTCGTAAAGATGTCGAAATCGATGTGCTCTACTGTGGAGTCTGCCACTCAGACGTGAGCATGATCGACAATGAATGGGGGCTTTCTCAGTACCCGCTAGTGCCCGGTCACGAAGTGGTTGGGCGCATCGCCAAGATGGGTGAGGAGGTGGTTGGTTTTGAAGTCGGTCAGGCGGTTGGCCTTGGTTGGCACTCAGCTTACTGTGATCACTGCCACCACTGTGAATCTGGAGATAATAATTTTTGCTCAGAAGCTGTCTCAACAATTGAGCACCGTGGTGGCTTTGCTGATAAGGTTCGTGCAGCTGCTAATAGTGTAGTAGCTATCCCGGAAGGGTTTGATTTATCTAAAGCTGGACCTTTATTCTGTGGAGGCATCACAGTCTTCAATCCCTTGGTCCAATTTGATATTAAGCCCACATCAAAAGTGGCAGTGATTGGAATCGGCGGCTTGGGATCGATGGCTGTGCAATTTTTGAGAGCATGGGGCTGTGAGGTAACAGCATTCACTTCTTCAGAAGCAAAGCGAACCGAGGCTATCGACCTCGGAGCGCATCACACCTTAAACTCAAGAGACCCGGACGACATCGCCTCTGCAGCTGAGCAGTTTGACCTTATTATTTCGACCGTGAACGTCAGACTTGATTGGAATCTTTATTTGAGCACACTCAATATTCGAGGTCGCTTGCATATTGTCGGGGTTACTCTGGAGCCACTCGACTTAGAGATTTTCCCTCTTATGATGGGGCAGCGCTCCGTGTCCTCATCACCGGTGGGTAGTCCTAAGGTTATTGCGCAGATGTTAGAGTTCGCTAAACTGCATAACATTGCTCCGGTGGTAGAAGAATTTGCAATGGTGGATGTGAATGGCGCTATTCAACATCTGCGTGACGGAAAAGCGCATTACCGCGTCGTCTTAAAGCGCTAGTGGAAACAATATGTAGAACGAAAAATGCTCCAGTAATTTTAGGTCGCTGGCGCATTTTTTATTTTAAAGGATGATGTGTCGGCTAGAAGAGTTCGCCAGTGAATGGCTGAGCTTGAAATTCGTCTTCTAGTTCAGGAGCATCTTCTGGCTGTTTTTCTTTGGATAGAGTTTTTTTTACCGGGTCATCTTTTACTATCAACTGTGGTGGAGCTTCGGATACTGGTACTTTGGGTTTGACTGACTGTTTCGGAGTTGGCTGATCCTTTGCTGTTACCACTGCAGGTTCAGTGATTGTCTCCGCTGCCGTTGTTGGAGTGGCTGAGCGCGAAGTCTCGGAATCCTTAGGAAAATGGGCTAGAGGGGTAACTAGATTCGCTGGGAGGGGAAATTGCTTTTGCTGGATTCCGGGGGCTAATTCAGGCGCCACATCATAGGCCTGCTTGAACATCTCGCACTTGGCGTCGATGTTGTCTATGTGGTGCAGCACGATGGCCTCGGGAGTGCGGGGCAGCGTTGGTGAACCAAATTCATAAGTGCCGTGGTGGCTGGCAATCAAGTGCAGTAAGTGAATGCGAACGTCCGAGCTGAGTGGGAAAAGGTCGTTCCATTGCTTAGGGCTATCGTTGAGCATTTCTGACCAAAGTCGGCTAGCGAGGTCAATGCCGAGAGGAATGTGTCCGAGCATTTCGCCCTGAAGGTCAAATGGCTGAGCAAATCCAGTTTCTGGGTAGGTGTTCTCCCACATTTTCCCGCAGTCATGGAAGAGGATGCCGGTGATGATGAGGTCCGTGTTGAGATCTTGGTAAACAGTTGAGAGGGCGATGGCTGAACGCATCATTTGTGCGACATGCTCCACTAACCCCCCGCGACGAGCATGGTGGTTTTTTCTGGCTGCCGCAGTGCGTTGGAATTTTAGCCCGTATTGCTCGATGAAGAGCTGACATAGCGTGTGGAGGCGTGGGTCTGAGATTTCCTGGCAAAGCTGAGTAATGATTTGCCAATCTTGTCTTTGCTGAGCGCTAGTCTCTTGGTCACCAGTGAGTAAGTCATCCGTCTCGTTAGCGTTGAGTGGGCGGAAGTCCCAACGTTGAGCGTCAAGCCCATATTGGTTTTGAGTCCAGTCGCCCGATAGGCGTAGGAATGATTCAAGCGGGAGTTCTTGAGCGCTGTGAAATTGTGGGAGGTTTTCCCAGATCTTCAGGGTAAATTGG
>NZ_JBDOPO010000323.1:0-2165 GCF_039830215.1 Rubritalea sp.
AAGGTTCTCATGCTCACAGGGCTAGTCACACTTTCCTTTGTGCCTTGGGGGGAGGCTGACTGGATTATACCAATGTGGTATTTAATCATGGTAGTGGCCCGGGATGTAAGTATCGGCATTGGCTGCGCCATGATTTTGTCACTCAATAAGAAACTAGAGGTCAATCCCCACTGGAGCGGCAAAGCAACTACTATAGCCCAGCTATTTACATTAGGCTGGGTCATGCTAAAAGTCGTACCCTGGTCACCGCTGTATCCAACAATCATTGCAGCAGTGTTGACACTTTGGTCCTCTTGGGCCTACAGCCTCAACTGCATACGGCAGCTCAATCACATAAAGCGCTAACAGCACCCCGCCAGAACATTCACTTCACCCATAAGTACATTTTGAAAACACCAACCATCGCCATCGTAGGCCGCCCAAACGTAGGTAAATCAGCGATCTTCAACAGACTCGCCGAACGCCGTATTGCTATCGTCCACGATGAGCCAGGTGTCACACGTGACCGCATCGCCGCACCGTGCAAAATAACTGACATCCCTTGCGACATCATCGACACTGGTGGTATTGGAATGGAACTTGACGACGGCTTTCACGACCAAGTCACAATAGAAGCTGATATCGCTATGAGCTCGGCCGACATGATTCTTTTCGTGGTGGATGCTCGTGAGGGACTCACTGCCACAGACGAGGCGCTTGCTCAAAAACTCCGCCGAGCTAAGCCACCCGTTTTCCTCATTCTCAATAAAGCTGACCACTTCGAACAAGAACTCATGGTAGGCGATTTTGCCCGTCTCGGACTGGGGGCAGGCCTTGCAATCTCAGCAGCTCACGGTCGCGGCTTTGGCGAACTAGCTGACTTGATCGATACTACCGCCCAGAAAGTACTCGTCGCAGCAAATGACGAAGCAGAGGAAATCGAAGAAGTAGTCACACGTGAAGGTCTCAAGATAGCTATCGTGGGTAAACCCAATGCGGGAAAGTCTTCCCTGATCAATGCTATCCTCCAAGACGAGCGCACCATCGTTTCAGACATAGCTGGCACCACACGTGACGCCATCGATATCCCATACACTTGGGGCGAAGAAAATCACACTCTAATAGATACTGCTGGACTGCGTAAGCGTCAGCAAATGGACACATCCGTAGAAGTATTCTCAGCGATGCGTACGGAGAAATCCATTCGCCGATCTGACATATGCCTGCTCGTAGTCGACCTCGCGGCAGGAATATCCACAATGGACCGTAAGATCGCTAAAATGATCAAAGAAGAGCGCAAACCCTGCCTTATCGTGCTCAACAAGTGGGACCTCTTCCACCCTGGTGGGTCACGCCAAGCACGCCTCGAGGAAGCAATCGAGCTCATCCGCACCGAGCTCTTTTTCCTATCTTGGGCTCCATACGCATGTGTTTCAGCAAAAGAAGGCCAGCACATATCCCAAATCTTCAATCAGATATCTAAGATCCGCCAAGCTGCTAGCAGCCCGATCACAACTGGCCGCCTGAACCGACTCCTCAACGATGCGATCGACGTCAAGCCTCCATCACAGCACAAAAAATACAAGAAGCGTGTCAAACTCATGTACGCTACTGCTGTGGTAAATGATAAGTACACCGCGATCCCAGTTCCGCAGTTCATTCTCTTCGTCAATGACAAGAAACTGATGCACGAGCACTACGAGCAATACCTCTCTAACCGCATCCGAGAGCAACACGACATCCTCGGAGTGCCTATCGTTTTCTCCATACGCTCACGCAACCAATCCAAAGGTGGTGGAACACACAGCGGTGGTGATCTCGGTCGCGCTGCGGACAATAATGAATAAACTCTCTGCTTGTAGTTCCCTCTAGGCTCAGCCCCTATGCTTTTTTGTAGACCTTGGATTCAAACCGGAAGTGCACCGCTTAACTTGAACAACGGCCCAGATGCTGACTAGTATCAGCACTGGCTCCACCGTTCAAAACCGAGCCTGTGCCAAATGACCTATAAACATCTGAGCAGCGAAGAGCGGTATACCATATCTATCCTACGCCGCAAGGGCGAGTCCAACGCATCCATAGTTTCAACGATCGGACGTAACGTCTCAACGATCAGACGAGAGCTGAAGCGTAATGTGTGACCAAGTGGAGGCTACAACTACAACGTCGCTCAGAAACTCTCTGAT
>NZ_JBDOPO010000057.1:0-9316 GCF_039830215.1 Rubritalea sp.
CCACTTCGATAAAACAGCCATGATATCTTCTTCTGCGACAGGAACGGTACTTTCCTCACTCACAATTTTCCACTTGGAAAGAGTCGTTTCCAACTTCTCCTTCCCCTGCTTTTCTTCATCACGCAGGGCAGCAGCCTTTTCAAAGTCTTGATCATTGATCGCTGCCACTTTGAGCTTGTTGATATCAATAATCCTAGCTTCTAGTTCTTTCACTTCTGGGGGGCGAGTCATCTGACCAATGCGAGCACGAGAACCTGCCTCATCAATAACGTCGATCGCCTTGTCTGGGAGAAATCTTCCAGTGAGGTAACGAGAAGACAGCTTCACTGCGCTCTCTAAAGCGTCGTCTGAGTACTTTGCCTTGTGGTGCGTTTCGTACTTCTCACGAAGTCCTTTTAGAATCTCAACTGCATCCTCTACCGATGGCTCATCGACTTTGACCTGTTGAAAGCGACGTTCGAGCGCGCTGTCTTTTTCGATAAACTTACGGTACTCATTCAGTGTTGTGGCTCCAACGACCTGAAGCTCTGAGCGGCTGAGAGCAGGTTTGATGATATTGGAAGCGTCCATGGCTCCTTCAGCTGAACCAGCTCCAACAATAGTGTGCAGTTCGTCAATGAAGAGGATCACATTTTTGACTTTCTTAATCTCATCCATGACCGCCTTGATTCGCTCCTCGAACTGGCCCCGGTACTTGGTACCAGCAACCATAAGGGCTAAATCTAGAGTGACCACGCGCTTGTCGCGCAAAAGTTCAGGCACGTTACCAGAAACTATTTCTTGGGCCAAGCCTTCAACAATAGCAGTCTTACCAACACCAGCTTCACCTACCAGAACTGGGTTATTCTTAGTACGACGACATAGAATCTGAATCACGCGTTCGATTTCTTCCTCTCGACCAATCACTGGATCGAGCCCATTTCCTTCAGCTTTTTTGGTGAGATCTTGTCCAAATGCCTTCAACGCAGGAGTCTTTGTTTTCCCTTCCGCCCCTTCTTCTGTGACATCCTCATCTCCCTCTTCGAAGACTTCGAAGACTTCATCTTCGTCGTCTGGGTTGAAATTAGGGTCGATCTCAGCAAGGACTTCTTGGCGAGTGCGCTGGATGTCGATGTCGAGCGACTGGAGAACGCGCGCGGCCACACCTTCACCTTCACGAAGTAAGCCTAGCAATAAATGCTCAGTACCTACATAAGAATGACTGAGTTGCTTGGCCTCTTTATTCGCTAAATTTAAAACTTTCTTCACACGAGGAGTGTAAGGAATCTGGCTGGAAACATTTTGTTCTGGTCCTGAGCCTACTTGCTTCTCGACCTCTAAACGGACAGTGTCGAGCTCCAGTCCCATACGTTCGAGTACATTAACAGCCACTCCCTGACCGAGCTTGATAAGCCCGAGCAGCACGTGCTCCGTACCCACGTAGTTGTGGTTAAATCGATCTGCCTCCTTGCGCGCTAGGGCAAGGACTTGCTGTGCTCTTGGGGTAAAATTATTCATTCTTGAAATTTAAGTCGCCAGTGATTTCACTATCACTAGGCATGTCATTATTGACTACATTGATAGCAGGCGCAGTGAGGGTTTGCAACCTACTGCGTAAGATTTCTGCGCGACTCACATCGCGCGCTTCTGGTTCTAGCTCAGTGCCAGCGTGTAACTGCAAATGTGCGGGTTGAATTTCCATCATCATGGAGTCGCATGCCTGCATAGATCCCTCAGGAAAATAGCCCATTGCCGCACCCATCCGTAGCAATGAGATATGAGAGAATGCCTCTTTCGAGTCAAACATCGTCGCATATCCCAAAATCCCGTAGGCGCGGCCAATTTTATCGCTCAGCTGATTCGGTTCATCTTCCAGCATCTTTAGGCGTGCATTTGTCTCGTGGGTTTCAATCTGGGCAATGACCCGCTCGAGACGTGAGATAATCACCTCTTCGCTTTCTCCTAGTGTCGCCTGATTTGAAATTTGAAAAAGATGCCCTAGTGACTCAGTCCCTTCACCAAAAATACCGCGAACAGCCAAGCCAATTTTGTTTACTGCTTGTAGAACCTGACCAATTTGCTCGGTAAGAACGAGCGCCGGTAGATGCAACATTGCAGATGCACGCATCCCAGTTCCTAAATTCGTTGGGCAAGCTGTTAAATAACCAATTTCATCATCGTAAGCAAATGCAAGATCCTTCTCTAAAGCATTGTCGACTTTGGAAAGTAATTGATGTGCCTCGCGCAAATCCAGACCCGCTCGGATCGACTGCATGCGTAAGTGGTCCTCCTCGTTGATCATCAAGGAAAGCCTTTGCCCCCGATCCACCACAGCGGCACTGCCATGACCACGAGCCGCTTGCTCACGGCTTATCAAGTGGCGCTCTACTAGGACTTGCTTCTGAAGTGGTTCTAGCTCGGAAAGCTCATGGGAAAAGCCATTTTTCATGACCTTTAACGCCTCCACCTTCGGTCGCATTTGCTCCATCGCAGCAATACGCTCGGCCTTTTTTGCCCAACCGGGAAATGACTGATCTCGAAGATTTCGTGCTAGTCGGATGCGACTAGTCACTACCACCTCGTTTTTGACATTTTTGCCTATCATCCAGTCAGCAGGATGCTTCATCAAAGTTGAAAATCGCATCATGGCCTCAGCTTATCTGAGCCTCCAACTCCTTGATTCCATCACGCAGTCCTACAGCTACTTCAAAGTTTTCACCAGCAATTGCCATCTCTAAGTCTTTCTTCATCGCCGCTAATTTTTTGCGCAATGCCAATGAATCAGCCATGCCTGAAGGAACTTTACCTTCGTGCTTAGTGCCGTGGTGCATCTTTGGCAATATAGGGAGTATTTCCCCACGGAAAGCTATGTAACACTGACTGCAACCAAGCCTTCCGACTTTTCTGTAATCTTCCAGCGTGAACCCACAATGCTCACACGCTTCAGCAACCTCGGCAACCATCACGGGCTGCGCTTGTTCGGGTGTCTCGTCCATAAGAATATCTACCATTGAAAATGCGCCAGGATCGGTAAGGCCGCTGTTATCTGCACAGACATCGCAGAGGCAGATCTTTTTCTGTCCCCCTTGTACTGCTTGGGTGTAAAACACCGTTGCTTTATTATCACAGAGCTCGCATTTCATTTATCTATCCAGATTAGATACGCGAACGAAAACTCCCAGTGCGAAATCATTTTTTTTTCAATACGCCAGAGTAGCCGCTGAGCATCTCAACTATTTCGAAGTTTTAGTAACCGCCCCTCCTCTTCTACCTCGCAGGCACAGCTCGCCTTGGAATGACAGGAACTGCTCTACGTCGTTCATCCTCTAGGGGAAGCGCCCTACGTGACGGTTCTTCGATCACTGCTCGGGCGGGAGGATCTTCCTCTACTCGTTGTGCGGCTGGGATGATTGGCGGTCCCGTTGGCTTCACTAAAACTGCTTTCGCTGGCTCAGGCTTTACCGGTTCAGGCGGCAAGGCGCCTGCCAAAAACATTGTGGAATCTGCGGACGGTTGCCCACGCCGCATCTTGATCACAACTCGTCGGTTCATTGCCTGTTGGTCTTGGTCTCCCTCTTTAATGAGGGGATGGCGCCTTCCATAGCCAATAACGATCAAACGTTTTGGATCGATCCGCATCGACTCAACCAACCATTGCTTGACGGCCTTGGCACGACTTAGTGAAAGCTCGCCATTTGGCAGGTCTCCACCAATCGTGTCAGTGTGCCCTTCAATCCAGCAATTTAGACTAGGGTTTTTGTCGATAAGCAACGCGACCTTAAGTAAACTATTGCGCGCGCTTTCTCTTAGAGTCGCTTGGTTGAATTCAAATAGAAGGTCAGATCCAATCATGCCCTTCGTGTTCTGCAGGGCGTTACCATCCATTCGAGCCATTGCCGAAAGTGGGGTGAAGTTTTCTAAAGCACCGTAATCAGCCAACCCACCAGCACCTTTTCTTTCGAGCTCTTCGTTAAATTTATCTGGATCAAACTCATCTGCTTTTTGCTCACCGGGGTCGATCACTAGTTGGCCAGCGGCCGCAACCTGCAGCACATCTTCCATTTTGCCGATTTCAGGAAGATCCTCAGTCAGCTCTGGTCCAGCGCTCGGCTCCAAGCTCTCCGCGAGAGCATCACCAGCCATGGCAGGAACTATCATTTCCATATCAAAATGAGGATCTACAATCTCGGGCGACATGTCTAATTCCGTGTCCTCTGGAATTTCCTCTAGGATTTCGATCTCGTCCAGCAATTCACCAGCCAACTCTGGAGGCTCAGCGATTTCCTCTTTTTGAACATCTGGTAGGGACTCGCGAAATTCAACTTCGCGAACGACGATCGGCTTAGTCTCCACCTCTAAAATTTCCCGTAGCGCAGGGAAACTAATGTGCATACTTTTTAGACAAAAAAGAACAGCCACATGCGCTAGCACAGCCAACACAACGGCCGTCATCACCAAACGCCCTACATGCTCGGTCTGGGGCAACTTAAAAGTCGACCCCTGCCTCACGTTTTTCCAACTGTATCCTCGCTCTGCCATTTCTTAGTTCCCCTAAAGCGTAAAGCATCCTTCTATTTGTTCAACCCTACACACTGTACTCACACTATTACTCAAAATAAGCGCACCTCCTATCAATCAGTCGGATAGTTTAAATTTTAAACCCACTCAATACATATTCAACCTTTCTATCAGAAGTCCGATAAATCAAAACCCCGAGCCTATGCAGAAGATGCCAGTTGAAGTATTTCCAGCCAGCCAAGAGGCTGTCGCCAAGCTCGCAGCTGAGACAGCCGAGCTCATTCGCACAAATGGCGTGGCCTGTAAGCAAAGGGTTCTCGGTATTGCCACTAGCGGCATTCCTATCGCCTACTACAACAAACTCGTCCGCTTCCATAAGGAAGGCTTCCTTTCTTTGAAAAGTGTGACTAGCTACAACCTCTACGCATTCGCAGGTCTTCCTGAGGCGAAAGTCGAGTCTTATTGGCACTTCATGCACCAGAAGATTTTCAACCAGAACTACTTCAAGCCAAGGACATCAATCTCCCATCTGGCACTGTCTCTACAGCTGGTATCCCAGCATATTGTGCTGAGTTCGAACAGACAATCCGCGACGCTGGTGGACTGGATCTTCAAATTTTAGGAATTGGCCGCACTGGCCACATCAAGCGCTATTCATCGTTTAACTATCAACAAAAAACTCAGCATCATCGTTCAAGATCAAGATCAAGATCAAGCTTGGCCCCATAGCTCCCAAACTCGATAGCAACAGACAAAAAATACATTTATGTCGGCCTATACAGCTATATTGTTCGCTACCCTCTCACGGGAAAAGCGAAGGAAGCTGTGTTCTTAACCCCTAATGACATGAATAATTCTAAGCCGTAGGTGCATGATCAACTCCGGCGATACTGTATAACCTTTGGCTAGCTACTCCCCTTTTGCAGCACCCATTTCTCTTCGAAGAGGTTCCAGCATTCGAGGAAGCCTGGGGCAAAATCTTCAGGTCGGGCGGCGACCCATTCGCGGACTTGTTCCATGGTGAACCACTCAGCGGCGTAGACTTCGCTGCACGGGAAGCGCAAAGCTCCGTCGTGACGTGCGAGGTGAAGCTCGATAAACTCAAAGCCCGTATTCTCAGATGCTGGAATTTTTGCAATCTTTTGAGTATCGACTCCCTCGATTCCGAGTTCTTCGCCAAGCTCGCGCACCACACAATCCTCATAACTCTCACCAGAGTCGAGGTGCCCTGCAGCACTGCTATCCCAACGACCTGGAAAGTTATCTTTTAGGCTCGAACGTTTTTGCAGAAGGATGTCTTTGTTCTTATTGAACACTAGAATGTGCACGGCGCGGTGCAGTAAGTTCTTAGCGTGCACTTCCTTGCGAATTTCTTGGCCAACGACTTCATCATTCTCGTCCACCACGTCAAAAATCTCATCATCTTTCTGAGGGATATCTTTGAGCGGGTTGTCGTCGTAGAGTCGTGTGATTTCTATCCAGTCTTCTAGAGAAATTTCTTCAGCGCGCGCGGTCAGTTGCAAATCCATTTTTGCTGCCACATCTTCCCATGCAAGATGGTCGGGCATTTGCTTTTTGATCTGCTTGCGACGTTGTGAGAAACCTCGGCGAATGAGTTCATCAAATAAGCGCGCATCGAAAATTGGAAGATCTCCTTCAGGCTTTGGCACACACACCATCACGGTTGAATCGATCTTCGGCGGTGGGGTAAATGCTTCTGGCGGCACGAGCATCACCGGCTTGCTCACCCACTCACTCTGCATACGTAGAGTCAGCACACCGTAGTCTTTGGTTCTAGGTACTGCGATGATACGGTCGATAAATTCCTTCTGCAGCATGAGAACCGCACGAGAAACCATTGTTGGTCGCTTCATAAAGTTGCGCATAATCGCGCCCCCCGCAGAGTACGGAAGATTGCCTAACAACTTGATTGGACCATATTTGAAAAGCTGGCGGATATCAAAACGAGCAGCATCTGCATGGTGCACCTCAACGTCGGGGTTGTCGGCGTACTTGTTCGTTTGGTACTCAGCTAGACGAGCATCGAACTCGATCAAGATAACCTTCTTTACTCGGCCAACAAGATGTTCGGTCAAAGCTCCAGTACCAGGCCCACACTCGACAACGATATTATTCTCATTTGGATGGAGTTGGTCCACAATCCCGCGTGCCACCTTTGCGTCACAGAGGAAGTTTTGTCCGAGCTGACGTGAAGGAGTAACTCCTGCATCGCTCAGCACCTTTTTGATGTCGCCTAAATCCATGCCCTCCTTCTAGCGAACAATTCCAGACAATCAACTCTAGGTAGTAAAAAAGGAGAGCACATCTTCTGAAACCTAGAGAGTCCTAGCAAATACGCTCCACTGTGCTATAAATGGAGGATGAAACGCCTTTTGATCATTCTTTTCGCCCTAGCCTTTCTGCCTGTAACTCTCCATCAGATTAGAGCCGAGGACAAACCTGAGGGAGTAAAACTCCTCTCATCACACGAAACCATCGCAGCTTTTACTGGCTCCAGCTTTCGGACATGCCGCCATCACACAGCTAACTGCCCAGACAAATGCCACCACGCCGGTAGTGTCGTCAGTTTTTCCGTCAAAGAATATCTCAACTATGTTAAACCAGGGAAATACGGTGACCCTAAAGCTGAAAAATTCCAAGTTATGGTCGAAGACCAATTGGGTACAGTTAAAGTCGACAAAGCTACTTTAGCTAAAATCAAAGCTCTCAAGTCTGGTGACACCGTCAAACTCTCATGGAACCATAACTATGTGACAAAAGGAGGCTCATCCTTTCCTGTTAGAACGATTACCAAACTAGAAGTAGTCAAAAAGAGCGAATAGGAACCCCTTCATTTCCCTCCTTATTTCACCATGGGTGACCGCTGCAGCAATGTCTCCATCCGAGTAAATGTATCAGCCTCAAACCCAATTGCCTTTTTTAGCAAGTAATCACGCTGCAGAATATTTTTTGATTTGCTGATCTTCCAATGCTCCGAAAACTTAAGCTTCCCGCAGAGCCATGGCCCAACTCCGGAGACTGGCATCGGGTAGTCACTGCCGTGAATGATGCGCTGCTGTACTTCAGGCGGGAGAATATGCTTCAAAGTGCGTGCCCGGTTCGGACTGCAAAGCGCGCTATTATCTGCATAAAGGTTCGGGTATCGCCCGAACATATCAATCAAGTCACCAGTCCAGTCTGGATCGAATAAGCCACTACGACCAGCGGAGTGCGCCGCGATCACAGTCACCCCACAATCAAGAATTTTAGCTAATCTCTTAGGGTCACCGAAGCTTGCATCATAGACCTTCACCGTCAGCTCACCGCCAGTGAGTGTGAGTAAAATCATTCCCTCTTCAGCCATTCTACTCCAGAATGGAAGGTAGCGATCATCCTCGTAGTCGATATTCAGACAATTGGGGAGTAATTTAAGAACTGGCATCTTCGCCGTAATACAACGCTCAAGCTCCTCCATTGCATCTGGCCGACCGGGGTGAATCGAGCATGCTGGGATCAGTTCTGGGTGCTTTTTTGCCAAATCCTCCACATAGTCATTGGCCACATAACACTGGGCGTCATTTGGCATGCGGCAGCCTTCATCATTGTAGGGAATGTCCTGAGCCAAAACCACCGCAGCATCGAGATCGCTCTCGCGTACTTGCTTGGCTAAATTCTCAGCATATTGTTCCTCCAAAGCAGTCTTGACTGCGTACTCAGCGGCAAGCCCAGTCCGCGAATCATCATTCGCCCCAAAAAAACTCTTATAAAGGGGCCGGCAAACTAAACCAACAAGCACTGCCAGATGATCCGTCGCCCACCAAATGGACATGGCAATCCATTTTCCGTAGGCTCATCGAGAGTATTTATGGAATTTAAGTTTAGCCCAAAACCTCGAGTAATTGCTCCAGATGCTTTGCTGGCTTCACTTTTTCAAGGATAGCCTCGATCTTCCCATCCACTCCAATCACGAATGTGCTACGCTCTGTGCCCATGTATGTCTTCCCATACATCTGCTTTTCCACCCAGACGCCATACGCCTCCACTATCTGTTTACCCTCATCGCTGATCAAAGCATACGGGAGTTGCTGTTTCTCGATAAACTTCTGGTGGCTCTTGATTGAATCGATGCTCACGCCAAAAACCTGCGCCTTGCCATTTAGCTGAGACCAATCATCTCGTATGGCACAGCCCTGAGTCGTGCACCCTGGAGTGTTATCTTTCGGGTAAAAAACAAGAACCAACCGCTGCCCGACAAACTCCGAAAGTTCAATTTGGGTTTCTTCTTGGTAGGTGCCGCCAATCACTGGGGCTAAAAATGCTGGGGCTTCACTGCCAATTTCTGGTTTCATTTGCGTTTGTTGGTTTGATGAAATGCGATGCTCTGCTAATACTTGCACGTTCCCTCCCTCTCAAGTACTAACTATGCAATTCCTCCCTGCTGCCTATCTCTTTTAAAAAGTGAATCCCGCGAATGCCATCACGACCATACGTCTTTTGCTGATTCCCATCTTCGGGGTTCTAGCTGTCATGTATGGTAAATCCATCCAAGATGGCGCCCCAGTAGAGAGCCTTCGGTATCTGGCTCTAGCCTCATTCATCATTGCTGCTGCTAGCGATGGAATTGATGGCTATGTCGCAAGAAAACTCAAGGTCACGTCAAAACTTGGTGCTGTACTCGATGCCCTCGCCGACAAGGTTCTCATGCTCACAGGGCTAGTCACACTTTCCTTTGTGCCTTGGGGGGAGGCTGACTGGATTATACCAATGTGGTATTTAATCATGGTAGTGGCCCGGGATGTAAGTATCGGCATTGGCTGCG
>NZ_JBDOPO010000208.1:0-2147 GCF_039830215.1 Rubritalea sp.
ATGCCAGCACACCACCCACCAATGCTGCGGATAGAGTGTTCATGGAACACCACTACGCAATTCAGATGAGATACTACACAAAATACTCTGTCATCAGCCTACTCCATCCCCACCTGTCGCATCCCCTCATAGAGCACAATCGCTACAGCTGTCGCTAGATTCAGGCTGCGTGTGCTTCCCTCAACCATGGGAATCTTGATGGCAGTCTCAGGGTGCGCCTCGATCAAGGATTCATCTAGCCCTTTGGTCTCTCTGCCGAACAACAAGTAATCGCCATTCTGAAACTTGGCATCCCAGTGATTTTTAGTGGCCTTAGTCGTCAGCAAAAACATCCGTGAGGTGTCAGCTACCGATGCATAAAATGCATCCCAGCTCTCCCAAATGACGAGATCAACATCCTTCCAGTAATCTAGACCCGCACGCTTCACCGTCTTTTCATCGATATCAAAGCCAAGCGGTTTCACCAAATGGAGCCTAGCGCCAGTGGCCAGAGCCAAGCGCCCAGCGGCACCCGTGTTGTGCGGGATTTCAGGATGAACCATCACGATGTTGAACATGCCCCATCGATACGCATTCACCCGCTGGAGTGCAAGCAGTGCTTTCGTGAGAAAAGAGCTGTGACATCCAGCCGACTTCCCCTTACCATTGGGACGTGAAGCCGCACTTTCCCATTTCCGTCCTCTGCCTCTGCCTTGCCGCCACTAACTGCAATAAGAAGCCAGTTGAAGTCCCAGCGCCATCGAGCAGTAAAACAACACCTGCTGAAATACCCGCAGAGACAAGTAACGAGCAGATTCCAGACTCCGATCCGCTACCGCCACAGACTGCTGAAGAAATGGCTGCAGACATGGGCATGACCCTCGACTTCAGTAACCCTGAGGACTACATGGCAAAGATTGTAGAGATTATCCAAAAGGCCAAAAATGAAGATGACGCCGAGGCGATCATTCGTCTCATTGGAAAACAATCACTGACAAAAGAGCAAGAGGCTATGCTGCGTAAACTCGTTGCAGAACAAGGGCTCAAAATCGACCCAGAAAACCCCTTTGAAAAGATCGGCGAGCTCAAAGCCAACAAGCTCGCACGCTGGGCAATCAACCTCAAAGACGGTGCGCCTATCCTTCTCGATGTCATTCGCGACACTAAAGGCAAGTGGAAGGTCGATAAGGTAACTCTCCCAACGGTTGAAAAACTCACTGAAGGGGAAGCCCCATCACTGCCCAATGCTACCACTGACGCGCTGAACTACACCCACACATTCCTCAGCCGCTTACTCAATCAGGATTTCAAAAATGCCAAGGCGATGGTCGACACCTCTAACATCAGCGACGCGAAGCTTGCGGGACTGTGTATCATTTTCGAGGAAGCAGCCTACAAAATAGACAAAAACAAACCGCTACGCGCGCTCTTCATGCGTGACACCGCAGCCGGATTTTACGCCAATGTTGTTTCAAGTGACGGTGGGAAAGCTGCTCAATTTTCCATCATTACTCAACGCCAACAGCAGGGTGACGCATGGACTGTCTACGAAATCAACCTAGACCAGTTGCTCGGCGACTACGCCAAACGCGTTTCAGGTGGCGATGTCTACTACACCCCATTATTGAAAAATCCACACGGTGGTGACACGTTGGTCATTTACTTTGATTTTGATTCAGAAGGCCTCACTCCGCGCACTCAAAAACAGCTCGGGATCGTCACTAGCCTGCTGAAGCTTGATCCTAACAAAACAATCACCATATCTGGCCATACCGACGCCAAGGGCAGCAAAGAATACAACGAAAATCTCTCAGCCAAACGCGCTCAAGCCGTCAAGGAGTTCTTCGCAAACCACGGTGTCAAACCTGAGCAGGTAGTTACCGAGTCCCATGGCTCACAGCACCCAAGAGTCTCTAACACACTCACAGATGGGTCGGATAACCCAGATGGACGCCGTGCCAACCGCCGCACAGAAATCTATCTAGATTTCTAAATCAGAAATTAGAGCCAAAAATGAGCATCCAGCAATTCCACATGCCAATTGTACTTTCACGCTTGGTTCCCGCCCTCTTCTTCGGGCTCTTCTTTTATGTGGGTTACCTCATGATGGACACGCATTTCACCCCTGAGATCCCAGTACAGAGCCTGGACACCTGGCAAAAAGCAGA
>NZ_JBDOPO010000091.1:0-9189 GCF_039830215.1 Rubritalea sp.
CACGTGCGCTCGCTACTTTTGCTGGTGCCCGCCGTAGATTTGAAACAAAATACCTCAGCCCACGCTTGAGAGTGGTAGATGACTATGGCCACCACCCTACTGAACTTGCTGCGACTCTTCAAACTGCTCGTTCGCTCGATCCCAAGCGGATAGTTGTGTTGTTCCAACCGCATCGCTTTAGCCGTACTCAAAAACTAGCGGAAGATTTTGGCAGAGTCCTGCAAGCTGCTGATAGAGTATTTGTGACTGACGTTTATCCTGCCTCCGAATTACCGATTGATGGCGTCAGCGGCCAAACAATTGTGGATGCCATGAAGCAACATGGAAATGTCCCAGCTGAAGTTGTGGGGGCTGTCCCACAAGCACACCACGCGGTTGGTAATGCTCTAAAAGATGGCGACATATTGATCACTCTAGGAGCAGGAAACGTGCACGAAGCTGCCACGAAAATCGCGAGAGATCAGGTGGTCTTAGAGGATATTCTTGGCCGATGCAGTGAAGGGAAAGTCAAGGCCCATTTGTACGAACCGATGCGAAAGCACACCACAATGTTGGTCGGAGGACCGGCCCAGTTTTGGGTGGAGCCGCAAACGCATAACTGTTTTGCGAGGGCTGTGAGGTATTGTCGTGAGCGTGGAATTCCTGTGCGTGTTCTCGGTCGTGGTTCTAATTTATTGGTCCGTGATGGAGGCATCCGTGGCGTAGTCATCCGTCCTGCAAAAGGCGTGTTTGGCGAGGTAACAGTCGACGGAGAAACTATCACTGCTGGATCGGGTGTGCGCTTTAAAAAGCTAGCAAGTGTGGCGCAAAAAGCTGGGTTGACCGGTTTTGAGTGGATGGAGGGAATTCCTGGAAATGTCGGTGGAGGACTTCGGATGAATGCAGGAGCAATGGGGACTGAGACATTTGACCAAGTAGTGGAGGTCACCTTCCTAGACGAAGATGGGCAGATACGTACTCGCAGCCGTGAAGAAATCGAAGCATTTTATAGAAACGTGCCTGAGCTTCGTCGTAGCTTTGCTCTGAGTGCCCGCTTCAAAGGTGCGTCTGCTGATCCTGCAGTCATCCAACAAAAGATGGAGACCTCAATGACCAAGCGACGTAATTCTCAGCCACTCGCAGCCAGTGCTGGATGTGTTTTTAAAAATCCAGATTTGATGCCAGCTGGGATGTTAGTTGATGTGCTGGGCTTTAAAGACTTAAGTGTGGGTAAGGCTAGAGTCTCACTCGAGCATGGAAATTTCATTGTGAATGATGGAAAGGCATCCGCGCAAGATGTGCTTGATCTCATTGACAAAATTCGGATTAAAGCGAAGCAGGGTAAAGCTGTAGAGCTAGAGACCGAAGTGCAAATTATTGGTGAAGACACCTTCCTTTTTTAATGTTTAAAACAATGAATAAAGAGATCAAAATAGCAGTAGCCATGGGAGGCCCAGGCTCTGAGCACGATGTTTCTATGGCGACCGGTAAGGCTGTGCTGCAAGCCCTGATTGACGAAGGTTGTGATGCGGTGGCTCTAGAAATTAAAACTGACAAGATCGTGGTTCCCGAGGGGGTGGAACTTGTTTTTAACACGATTCATGGAACGTTTGGTGAAGACGGAGTAATGCAAAGCCAGTTGGAAAAACAGGGTGTGGCTTACACTGGTGCAGGCTCAGCATCTAGTTTGTTAGCTTTTGACAAAGTGGCGAGCAAGCATCGTTTCATTGAGCAGAATGTTCCAACACCGGCTTCCGAGACTATTGACTGTAGAGCCGGTGTAAAAATGCCTAAAATGCCATTGCCATACGTAGTGAAGCCTCCACGTGAGGGGTCAAGTGTTGGGGTGCACATTGTTCAGCAAGAAGCTGATGCTAGTGCTGCGATCGGAGATGCTGCGAAGTATGGTGACGCGGTGTTGGTCGAACAATTTGTCGAAGGCAAGGAGCTCACTGTGGGCGTGCTCGATGACGAGGTTTTCCCGATTGTGCATATTGCTCCTCGTAGTGGATTCTATGATATGTCCAACAAATATCCATGGATGACTGGTGAAGGTGGGACTGATTATTATTGCCCAGCCGATCTGGACTCAGAAACGTCAAAAAAAGTGCAAGACGCAGCTTTAGCAGCGCATCGAGCTTTGGGAGTTGAAGTATACTCCCGAGTTGATGTACTGTTGGATGTCGATGGAAACCCTTACGTGTTAGAAGCTAACACTATCCCAGGAATGACAGCGAGTAGCCTACTGCCAAAAGCAGCTAAAGAGGCTGGTTATTCGTTCGGTGATCTTTGTATAAAAATTGCAGAGATTTCGCTGCAGACTCCAAGAAATGTTTAGAAAGAAACAAGCGAACACGCGCTATGTGCGCCAGCGCTCTGACCGCATGCTCCACTTGCAGGTCAGCTCTCCGCGTATCGTTTTCTTTCAGTCACGCAAGGCTATTTGGAATATATTTAAGATAGCAATGGTGCTTGCGATTCTTGGCGCTACGGGGCTTTACGGGATTAGCTATGTGCAGAACCATTTTCTCACGAGTCCAGAGTTTGCCCTTCGCCACTTGGAGCTCAAGACTAACGGCTTTCTTAATGAGAGTGAAGTCGCGCAAATTGCTGAAATCGACCCAAGCGGAACTATTTTTTCTTTTAATATAGATCTAGCTGAAGCTCGATTGATTGCACGTCCAGAAGTGGTGGCTGCCGTTGTCGAGCGGCGTCTCCCCGACACAGTGAAAATCACGCTTACTGAGCGTGTTCCAGTCGCTTGGATTGCTTGCCCTAAACTTGGGATGGCTGGGCGTAACCCGCTCTCAGGAATGTTGGTGGATGCCGATGGTGTGATATTCACCTGCCAAGGTAGCCTTTGGGATGTGGCACGAAATCTGCCAGTCATCGACATTAGTGAGGCTGATACCCACGAGTTTCCTCTAGGTGAAAAAATGATTAATAAAGATGCCGCTCGTGCGCTTTCTCTTATTTCATTGGTGAATGATGTGGTGAAAGGTGAGTGGACGGTGAAGCGTGTAGCTGTGGCGAATTTTTACATGCTGGTGATGACTAGTAATGATAACGTGGAAGCAACTTTTGGAATGTATGAGCATAAACGCCAGCTGAACGACCTCATTGCGGCGCGCAACCATGCCATAGAAACTGGCCGAGAGCTTGAGTGGATCAACCTCTTGCCTAAACATAATATTCCGGGGAATTTTAAAGATCTCTCATCTCAGTCGAATGATGGGTTAACGAGTGTGAACGATTAATGGAGTGGTAGGTACCTAGATGGCTAAATCAAAGATATATGTGGGCCTGGAGATTGGTTCCAGCAAGACATGCATGGTGGTTGGGGAAGTGAAGGCTGATAGCTCGGTTAAGATTCTTGGAGTTGGAGAGACGAAGTCTGTTGGTGTGCGCAAGGGGGAGATCTCTGATATGGCGAATGTCCGTACTTGTGTCCGCGAAGCCTTGTTAGAAGCTGAAGATGTGTGTGATGTCGATATCCGTAGCGTCTTCCTTTCTGTCACAGGCTCTCACATCACTGGCGTGAATAACCGTGGAACGTACCGATTGCCTGATGAAGACCAGGAAATTACTAATGAGCATGTCGAGGAGTCCAAGGAGATAGCCCGAGACATCGCAATCCCATCGGATAATGTCTACCTGCATAACATCGTTCGTCAGTATTGGATCGATGGTAACGAGCAAGCTAGTAATCCCGTAGGCTTGTTAGGCCGCACCTTGGAGGCAGATTTTCACATTGTACACGGAATCAAAACACGGGTACAAAATAGCATCAAGTGTGCCCGTGAGATTCCTCTCGATGTCGATGATATCGTTTTCGCTCCTATTGCTTCAGCGCAGATAGCCCTGAAACGTCAGTATAAAGAAGCGGGAGCTTTGGTGATAGATATTGGCGGTGGAACGACCGATTATGTACTTTATTTGAATGGTGCAGTGGCGGCCTCGGGCTGTATTCCAGTCGGCGGTGACCATGTCACGAATGACATCCATCTCGTCACTCAGATGCCGTTGTCTAAAGCCGAGAAAGTAAAATGTACTGAAGGTGACGCCTCTGGTGATCCAGCTCGTTCGGTGGGGACAGTCACCATTCCTGATGATAAAGGTTTCCCTGAACTAGAGATCAAGCGACAGCTGCTGAATGATATCATCCGCGGCCGTCTCGAAGAGACTCTGCAGTTGGTGAGGCAGAACCTGCCCGATGGTGCACTAGAAAAAGTAGGAACAGGAGTCTTCCTTACTGGTGGATCGAGCTTGATGCGTGGATTTAGCGAGTTGGCAGGTAATGTTTTCCGCCTTCAGGTCTACCGTCCCGATCAACCGGAAGTGAGTGGCATCCATGAGTACTTCCGCGACCCGCAGTATTCTACAGTGGTCGGACTTATCCGCTACGCCCAGCTGATGGATGAAGATAGACCTATGGAGAGATCCGGAATTTTTTCTAAATTAGTCAAAGCATTCTGGCCGTTTTAGATCCGCCGGTCTGGCAATGAGCTCATAGCAAACTGAATCATTTACTGGTTTTTGTGTGACAGAGAGGCAACTTGCTACGTAGCATATCCTTTACACCTTAGAGCTACATCTAGTACTAGCTCCTTATACGTAGAATGGCACTGGTGTATTTAAGTGGGGAAATTCCGAGCGTGTTGGCTATTTAGAAGAAGCTGTTTCATTATATGCTATATTCTGATCTTTATAAGCGTTTGTAAGCTAATGTCTAATCATGTTTTTGTGGGCTATTTTCGTGTGTTTTCGCTAATCGAGTGAGTTTAGCGTTGCAATTAAGCGAATTATGGAGATTGTCCGTCCTCCCTCCCAATCAAATCACTTTCTTAAAATCAATATCTTATGACTGACAAGATCCGAAATATTGCAATTATTGCACACGTTGACCACGGCAAGACGACGCTCGTGGATAAATTACTAGAAGCTGGTGGCGCCTATGCTGAGCACCAGCAGGTTACTGAGCGTGCCATGGACTCTATGGATCTTGAAAAAGAAAAAGGAATCACCATCAAGTCGAAGAACACTTCCATTCACTGGAAAGACCACACAATCAACATCATCGATACTCCTGGACACGCCGATTTCGGTGGTGAAGTAGAGCGTGTGATGAAGATGGTTGACGGTGTTTTCCTCGTGGTTGACGCTTATGAAGGCCCACAGGCTCAGACGCGTTTCGTTCTTAAGAAGGCCCTCGCTGAAGGTCTTCACCCAATCGTAGTCGTCAACAAGGTTGACCGCGATTTCGCACGTCCTTCTGAAGTGCGTGACATGGTTCTCGAGCTTTTCCTCGACCTCGAAGCCTCTGAGGAGCAGTTCGAAGCTCCATTCTTCTACGGTTCTGCCAAAAATGGTTTCTTTGTAGGCAACCTCGAAGAAGACGAGCAAAAGGACATGACTCCACTTCTCCAAGGAATCATCGACAGCGTTCCAGCTCCAGAAGCAAAAGCTGAAGAGCCATTCCGCATGCTTGTTTCCAACATCGACTGGGACAACTACGTTGGTCGTGTTGCCCTCGGTAAAGTTCTTTCAGGTCAGGTTCAAAAAGGGGACAACGTATGGCTCCTCCGTAAGGACGGTACTAAAGTACGTAGTAAGATCACTCGCGTATTCGAATACGGTGCAAGCGCATCGGAAGATTCCGCAATTGCTGCTGCTGGTAACATCGTTGGTATCTCAGGTTTCGAAGACATCGACATCGGTGAGACTCTCGCTCTCGAGGAAAAAGCGGAAGCACTTCCATTTGTCAACATTGACCCGCCAACAATCACGATGCAGTTCAGCATCAACAACGGACCATTCGCTGGTCGTGACGGCAAGCACGTCACATCCCGCGCGATCCGTGAGCGTCTTGACCGCGAAATCAAAACAAACATCTCTATTGAAGTATCCGACGCTGAACAAGCTGGTGTGTTCAACGTTTCAGCACGTGGGGCGATGCAGATCGCTGTTCTTGTAGAGACAATGCGCCGTGAAGGTTTCGAACTTCTCGTTTCCCGCCCAAGTGTTATTACGAAACGCATTGACGACAAACTCATGGAGCCGTTCGAAACTCTCTATGTAGAATGTCCAGATGACGCACTCGGCGGCGTGATGAAATCACTTGCAACGCGTAAGGGGCGCGTTGACAACATGGGTACCAATGCTCACGGCGCAACTCTCGAAGCAACGATCTCCACACGTGGAATTATCGGATTCGAATTTGAACTTCTCAACCTTTCAAGCGGTCACGGCATCATGTCCCACCTCTTCAAGGAGTACGCACCACACTGTGGTGAGATCGTTACTCGTAAGACTGGTGCGCTCATCTCAATGGCGACAGGTACAGCAATGCAGTACTCGCTCGTTCCAATCACTGAGCGTGGTAAGCTCTTCATCGCACCAGGTGAAGAAGTCTACGAAGGCCAGATCATTGGTGAGAACCCGCGCCTCGTGGACCTCTCAGTCAACCCAGTGAAAGAAAAGGCTCTCACGAACCACCGTTCAGCTGGTAAGGACAACACTGTGACTCTTCCACCACCACTCGAAATGGGACTCGAGCGTGCGATCGAATACATCAATGGTGACGAGCTCGTTGAGGCGACGCCTAACTTCCTCCGTATCCGCAAGCGTGTTCTCTGCCCGAACGAGCGCAAGCGCGCTGAGCGTCAGTCAAAGAGCGTTGAAGCTAACGTCTAAGCGACTTTCATTTTTAGAGAAATCTCTAAAATATTCATAATATAAGGCGGTTCCTTCACGGGAGCCGCCTTTTTTATTCACGAGTAGTTCAAATTCTCGAAGAGAAAAAGAGCCAGCAACGCATAGGTCTCTGCTAATAGGCTTGTTTTTGGGAACTTTAACGTAGGGGGGGGACGCTCGATTTCTAGATAGCTTCGGCAGATAAGTGATGAGAAAATGATGCTAGCAGCTCAGGAGTCACTCCGCATGCACGGCCAGCAAAATGTACTCATCGGCATCGACTGCATTTTGGAAAAACGTGCAGAGCCCGTCGTAGATTTGCCAGAGTGGGGCTGTTATGAGTTCCTGCTGGGTCCATTCATTGTGCGGAGGTATAGCGTCCGCATTGAGGGATTCTAGATCGGCCTTACCTTGCAGGACTTCCACTGGTAGTGAGGTGAGCGAGTCGTTGATCTCATCAATCTGCGCCGGAAAGAGCACGCGAATCGCGCCATGGCCGTTAGATATGTTGGTGGCTCTGCCGGCTTTTGCTAGCTGGGCGAGTGGCGAGAGGTCTTCTGTTGAGCGCTGCACTGTGTGCATTAGCAATCCGATCTGGTCTTCTATAGAATAGACTTGGCCCTGGCCATTCCAGCGGCCTTCTAGGGTGTGAAAGAGAGTTTCCGGGTTGGCTGCTTCAGCATTTCCAGCCAATTGTTGGACCCGCTGACTGTCAAAGCCTAGGTCGTTAACGAGACTGAGTACGAGTTCTTCATCGTCGATTAGTGCGTCTAGGTCATCGGTGGCAACGCGGGTGAAGGTGGTGATCATCAATGGGGGAGAGTTGAGAATTTGGGGTGAAGAAGCAAGAACCAATCGTGCTTGCTAGTGGCTGAAACTCGGGTCATTTTGATCTAGCACAATGATTTCACGTAGAAAGCAGCAATACCCGATCAGTAACTCTTTGCACCAGTATCTCTACCACTTTGGTAGGCAGTCTAACATCCCGTTGGTGTATGATGACCTGTTGCGGTTTATTGGAGCTATTCCTTATGACGATCCTACTGGGCATGAAACCCTGTGGCTCACGGTGATGTACCCACCAGAAGAACAAAAGAAGCTGTGTGAAGACCTCATTAGCATTTACACCGCATTGAAAATTGGTGGAGACACCCCGCTGCACGAGCACCTCACCGTGGATCGTATCGATTTTGGTGAGTTTGGTAATTCGCGTCCTTTTCGGATAAAGATAACCAACCAATTCAACGACAACTCAGATTACTTTTATGTGAAGGTTGCGGATTCTTCACGGATTTTTGGATTAGAACTAGAGCACATTCTTTCGCCTAATAGAATAAACTACTTGGTGAATGGAAACACCTTGATCGAAGACCATATCGCGGGAGTACCAGGTGACGCCTTCCTTCGTGAATACCTTGATAACCCGGAGCTTAATAAGGTGCGTATAGCTAAGGAGTTCACGAAATTTAACGAGCGCTGTTTCATTCGCCTGCTAGGGGACATGCGCTCAGTCAACTACGTGGTCGATATCACTCCTGACTTCGAGGAGGTGCAGTACCGTGTGCGGCCCATTGATTTTGACCAACAATCATACGAGGGACAAGGGCGTATCTATTTGTCGTATAACTTTAGATCTAATCGCAAGATTACCAAGTTGAGTTTTGATTCACTCAACCGTCAAACTATCAGTCAGTATGCGGAGGAAGAACGCTCGCAAATGGCCCGACGAGCAGCTTCGGAGCATCGGCGACTCTCTGCCGTGTTGAAGATCATGAAGCGTTCGACTATTTGTCCAAGCACGCACGTGGAATTGCTAGGTAAAGAGTTAGATGAGATGCACAAGATTGATAAATTTAAACACATTACGACAATGGGCGAGATGACAGCTGAACACATCTGTCATGTGCTGAACATGCCAGATCTCAAACACTAAATTTAATAACAATGATTATTATACTCAACAAGCCATACGGGGTACTCAGCCAATTTAACCAAAACCCGGATTACCCTGGACAGAAAACTCTGGCAGATTTGGAGCTTCCGTTACCACCAAAAGCGATGCCGGTGGGCCGCCTGGACATGGACTCAGAGGGTTTGCTTCTACTAAGTGATGAAAAAGGTTTTGAAGAGAGCCTAATCCATCCTAAACATGGACATAGAAGAACATATCTTGTACAGGTGGATGGGACACCTAAGCATTCGGTTATTGAAATGCTGAGATCTGGCGGAATCGAAATTCGTGGGCACCGCACTAAAAAGTGCCGAGCAAGTCTTCTCAAGCAGGCTCCACAGGTGCTCGAGCGTGTTCCGCCAGTAGATGCTGTCCAAGCAGGCCGCTCGTCATGGCTAAGCCTAGAGCTAACCGAAGGTAAGAACCGACAGGTGAGGCGCATGACCGCAAAAGTAGGTTTCCCAACCCTACGTTTGATTCGCCATAAAATAGGAAACTTCGAGGCGGCTGACCTTAAAGTGGGAGAATGGCGTCTAATTAGTGACTGCGAGAGAGACCAGTTGTTT
>NZ_JBDOPO010000372.1:0-2133 GCF_039830215.1 Rubritalea sp.
TAATCATTTGTGTTGGACTTGCTTGCGTCGTATGGGAATGGGAAGCCTCTCATCAATATAACTTTTCTGTAAGAGTGTCTAACTCTTGGGGCGACGAGCAACCATGGATTGAGAAAGGTGGAGTATATTCAACCCAACTACCAAAACTCACACAGCGAATTAACTTAGAACCATTTTTTGTTAAATTGAAGACAAAGCTATCAAACCATTCAGTTGTACAAAGCTGGGATAAAAATAACACAAGGTTTAAGCCAGCTCTTCTGTCTTCTGGAGGGCCACTAATCATACAAGTGATTGCCCCAACATATGGAACACGAAGGTGGTCACTAATCGGGCATGATGGACACGGAATAAATAAGCAACAAACAAGACAACTTGAAGAAGATTTAGAAATTGCGATGCAGCAAATGTTTAATAATTAAAAATCCTAACCAATCAGTTGAGCGCGACGGCTGATCGCCGCCGCTCACTTCAACCGTTCGACGAAAGAATGAATTCTAAGATCCCAACCATCATAATCTCCACCATCACGATGATGGCTCTATCTGGTTGCTCCTGTGTCGTTTTCGTAAAAAAATACTCATTAAGCGGTGAGATCACTCCAATCAACAAGACGACAGTCCAAGAAGCCGCGGAGCTTTCAAAGTTCAATGAAAAGGAATTAAAAAAAGAAAACACATACTACTTTAAGAGAAGAAACCTCCGCTTGCTATACAACGAATCTGAGCAGACCATTAGCCTAAACAGCAGATATTGTCCATTTATCCCATTTCGAATGAACCCTACTCCATGGCAGACACGATGTAATCTCTACACTGAAGAGCTTAAGATCGAATTGATGAATTCAGGCATTACTACGAAGGATATCACTTTCCTTGAATTCGAAACTAAACCAACCCCAGAGCTCGAACCAAACGGTGGTGATCAATAGATTTCGCTGGCGCTCATCTATGTCACACCTCCACGTTAGCTTAAAATGAAGGTGCCGTTTACATTTACTCAAATTCTGAAGGCTATGTTTTCACTGGCGGTTATCCAGATTTCTTTGACTTATCTTGTTTCAAGATACTTTATATTTCCTTTTTTATTACTAGGTGTTTTGTGCGGAATCGTCGGGTTTCTACATTCATTCTTTAATCTTGAGATAAAGGTGAAATGTCCGAAATGTAGATCTTTCGGAACTGTAGTATTTGGTTACCAATCTGGATTTTCTGGCGCTCGACCAATATTTAACTGCACATGCTGTGGCCAATTTATCAACAAGAGTCTATTTTTCATCAAGGTGCGAAATGAGAAACCATGAACTAACTAACAATGAAGCTAACAAGACGCTGCACCCAACTGATGACCAGCTGGAGAGTCCTACTTACATGACAATTTTCACATCACCTAAATCCTTAAGTTCACTGAGTGGTCATCAGTCGGTGTGCTTTACGTTCTGCAAAAAAATGAAATACTTCCTCACCGTTATCTACGCAATCGCGCTGATACCACTAGCAGCCTGCGCTAAACCTGATGCCATCAAGGAGGTCAAGGGTTACCCGGTCTACAAGTTTATCAACGTTGGCGGCATCGACGCTAAAGCCCTCAAGGCCAATGAAGCCGAGACCCGGAAGTTTCTCGGAGAGAATTATGATGCTTACGTTAAGCAGCACCAACTTTTTGTATCCCGTGGTTTTGACGTCCACACTCCGCTGAAGATTCAAACTGAGACGGGTAAGGAGATTGAGGTGTATGTCCAGACCAAGGATTACGAAGGGCTGTGGAAGGTCAGTCCGCACGACCTTGCCAAGCAAAAGAAGTCCCACTTGGGCACGATCAAATACATTCAGGACAAAGTGGGTGGCGAGCCGGGCGACCGAGCGATCTTTTTCGAGTCCAAGTTGGTCGAGCGTGAACCCATCATCCGCAAATGAAGAAATGCAGAACAAGACGCATCATCCAACCACTAGAAGCCGCCCTGTTTCCATGATTTCCAGTAACTACAAACCTAACCTCGCGATCCACATCCGCCCCCGCTTCTAGTGGTGGATGTGCTTATCGTTCTCCAAAATGAAACATTTATCCATAGCCATTCTATTGCTGCCCTTTTTTCTTTCAGCACAAGCTGGCGAGAAATTAACTCACCCTCCA
>NZ_JBDOPO010000342.1:0-2132 GCF_039830215.1 Rubritalea sp.
ACAAACAGACCATCCGCTGGCGTATCGCTAGGACTCTCACTCCTAATTGTCGGATTCGAATTTGAGTACGCCTCCACACAAGAAGACCGCCTAACCAACGCTCCCTCTCTCAAAACAAGTATGTTCAATATCCTTTTTCAAACACCATTTAGCAGTCTCGCTGGCCTTCAGTTTTACGCTACTGCAGGCGGTGGCCTTTACCGGGAACAACTTGTGGAAAGCCTTACAACTGGTTTAGGAAGTAATGTCGGGGGAGGAGTAAAAGTCCCGCTTACAGGCCCGTTTCGCCTACGACTCGACTATAGACTCTTCTCCCTAAAGGGCTCTGCGTTACACCCTCGTGCTCAACGAATCTATGCGGGACTCAGTCTATCGTTTTAGGGAGTGACTTCGCCGAAGTCCACAACCAGTTCAAGGTTGATTGGCATCTGTCCAAGTCCGAAGGAACCATTGAACGTTTCGTAAAGACCCTGAACTTCGTTCGGGATTTCTTCGTTCAAAATCTGCGCTACAGAATAATCCGCCTCAGGAACAGTGGGATCAATAAACCATACATAGAGAACATTATTATTTGGCCCTGGCTCTACCGCTTTATAGACCTTCCAACCAGAAGCTTGTTGCACTCGCTCAGGATTCTCACTTTCAGCCATCACCTGACCCAAACGCGCCATCACTTGCTCAAAAGCTTCCGCACTGTCTTGTTCGATGTAGTTAAACACCATGCCTACAGGCTCATCTAATGTTTTGAATGCCTGGGCCTCCGCCAACCGGGGCGATAAAGACAATCCCGCAACTAACCCAAAGATCACTGCGAGCGACAAGATACAACCGCTCCAAGCTAACTGCCATCGCGACTCACCGAATATCCAAATTCGAGACATCAGTTCACCTCAGCACACATTTGATCTGAACATTACTAAACCGCGGACACCAGAGGAATCTGACACCCACGTGCATCGCGAGAGACGCGACTCATCTTGAAGGAATACGCAAGACACCGCGGACAAGCACGGCTCTCGAATAAAAAAACGGGTGACGGCGTACTTACACCCACCGTCACCCGAAAAAAATAAGCTAAATTAAAAATCAGCGACTAATTCCAGCTGTACGGGCAGCGCCTTAGTTTGTCCATCCGTAAGCGCGTTGGTATAGCTCTCATAAATCGTCTGCATTTCATCTGGCGGCACAACCTCATTAATGATCGTCGCTGCCGCATAGTTCGCTCCACTAACGACCGGATCGATCACCCACACATACGGCACAGAACCCTGCCCCGTAAAGTCAGCACTTGCGCGAAAAACCTTCCAGCCTCTCGCCTGATCCGTTCTATCAGTTTCATTAAGCGCCTCGCCCAACTTCTGCATGACAGCTTCATAATCTGAACGTGCACCCGGCTTAACGAATTCAAACATTAACGCAGAGCTTCCACTGAATTCAGTCGTCGGCTGAGCTTCAACGGTATTGGCAGTTACAAACATCCCCAGCACTATGCCAATGGCGAGAGTCGCGACAAGCGCGCTACCCATCAAGAGCCGCTGGCGAATCATTGGTCGGTTTAAAAACGAGCTCATCTTTCTCTCCTCCTGGTCGGCAACTTCTTTCTAAATAGCTGATTACTTTACCGTACACAGCGTTCTAGACGAAAGTTCTCATTACCTCATTTGATAGAAGCATACCCTTTCGGCTCAAACGCCATCGCCCATCCTCATCAATTAGGAGCCCCTGATCCATATAGGGCTTTAAATCAGAGCCAAAACGAGTTCGCAAGTTTACATCGTATTGCTCGCCAAATTCATGAATATCTATGCCTTCATTCAGTCGAAGCCCCATAAATATTGCTTCGCCTATCAGCTCTTCAGCACTCAGGTTCCGATGCCCTTCGGCAACAGTTCCTCGTTGCCCAATCGTATCAATGTAATCCGTAATTTCAGATATGTTTTTCCATCGGCAACCATCAAGCATGGAGTGGGCACCGCAGCCAAACCCGACCCAGTTTTGATAGCGCCAGTACTTGAGGTTATGACGAGAATACCGCGCCGACCGGGCTACGTTCGAAATTTCGTACTGCTGGTAGCCAGCATTATCCGTCACGCCTAATGCATCAAAATACATGCCCGAAGCGTCTTCCTCCG
>NZ_JBDOPO010000229.1:0-9045 GCF_039830215.1 Rubritalea sp.
GACGATCAAATAGCTGAAGTTGAGAGAAAGCTAAACAGCAGACCTCGTAAAGTACTCGACAGAAAGACCCCAAACTTTGTGTTTTTAACACCTAACTAACAAGGTGCACTTCCAGGTTGAATCCAAGGCCCACAAAAGTGGCTTTTGTAGACCGAGTGTGAGGCCTTTTGGCAACAAGTAGTAGGAGACTGAGTAAAGCCAAACATAGATGGGTGAGTTGTACGTCTTTACTGGTGAATAGTTCAAGGCCGTGAACTGCTCAGAATGCGTCTGTAGGATTTACCGAGGGTTTACAATAGAGTTCAAAAAAATAAGTTATCATGACTCTTGTTATGAGACTACAGATTATTCTATTAGCGATGTTAGCCGCGGCAGTTGTGGCGGATGAAGAAGTGAAAATTCAACCTATCAAATCGAATCAGCCGATTTCAAAGGTGGATTACCCAGGCTTTAGTCAAATGACCAAAGAAGTGGAGTCGCATAGGTCTACGCATTTAGTGAAGGTGGAGAAATTTATGAAAATGGCGGGTGAACAGAATACCATCATTCTAGATACGCGCTCAGCGAGGAATTACGCCGGCCGACATATTGCAGGTGCAGTGCATTTGAATTTCTCTGAGTTTTCTGAGGAAAAACTCGCGAAGTTGATTCCAGATAAAGAGACTCGAATTCTTATTTATTGTAACAACAACTTTAAAGATGACCCTACGACGATGGTTCTGAAGAGTGCACCCTTGGCCTTGAATATTCCGACATTCATCAACCTGTATGGTTACGGGTACAAGAATGTTTATGAGCTCTCTGATTATTTGTCGGTGAAGGATGCTCGGTTGGAGTTTGAGGGGACTCAGGTGAAGTGAATAGTTGAAGTAGAAAATGCTCTGTTAGTTGCGGCCAAGCTGGGGCTTGCCGCTCCCAGGGCTTGGTTTTCTCGGGGAATAATGGTTGGAAGCGCGAGACGTAAGTTTTGCTTTCTGGCAAGTAAGGGGATGGCTATCATTTATTTGACGAAAGTCTGGCAAACTTAAGAAATTACGGTGAATTGGTAATCGACCTATGTGAGAGTGAAGGGAGTATCGAAAACATTCAGTCTTTAGAAAATGGTGCCGCAGACTTTGGTTTGATTCAGTAACGGGGTGAGGTGGATGATAGTGTTCGATTCTTGGATCTGCTTTATCCAGATATCGTCCATTTAGTGGTTTGGACACATACTAGGATCGAGTCGATTATTGAGCTTAGGGGCTTGCGTGTGTGGCTGGGGATACAATCCTGTGGGATGCGTTTAGTAGCTGATGAGTGACTAGAGCCCTCGATATATTCACTACAAAGTGAAAAACCGTATAGACCATTAGTATTCAGCGATCAATCAGAGCTATCATGAATATGGAAACCGGTAAGGTGGAAAACCTAGATGAGGAGGATATGCTGACGTCTCCGGAGCACCAAGCGACCAACGACCTAGTTGTCAAGAAGCTCAATGCCGATGAGTCATTTAGAATTCTCCAAGATATGTTAGAGCAGTGCATCAATGAGGTTTACAGGCGAAAGTTGAGTTAGTGAGGTCTGGATTTTTTCAGGAGAAGAGAGGATCCTAGCATGACTAAGAAGGCGATGAGAATGACGGCTATTGCTGTGACGTAGTCTCGAAGCTCTTTGCTGATGGAGTCGAGGAAGTGGAACTTGTGCAGGTTGATGAAGCTGAGGGCTTCGATGAGGCCCGCTGGGCTGGTTCGCTGCGCCATGTGTGCATTGGCTGTATCGACGGTGTAGTGCCAGTAGTCTTGGTCATTGTAGTTCACTCGAACTACAGGTAGACGCTTGAAGATGAAGCCGTAGTCTTTGCGGAAATTGGTTATTTGTTCTGTGTTTTCCACTGAGTCAGTGGGATAGCCTGAGAACTCAGTGGCGAGTGCTATGGCGTATTGCTCATCGCCATCCTCTACGAGGTTATTTGTCTCTATATTGAAATAGAGAGTTTGGCTCGATTTTTCACGATCCATGATGGCTAATCGGTAGTGTGCATGTCCATTTAGTTGAGCTAAACTAATAGAGGAAATAGGAGAGTTGCTGTGTTCTAAAATTTCTTTTGGGTGGGTAGTGAGCTTTGCTGTATGTATACTTTGGGCACTGTGCCATTGGGCCGAGTCCTCGTAATTGTATTTAGCTGCTACGTGATAGATGCCGCTGACACTGAACATGAGAAAAAAAACAGAGCTGAGAGCACCGAGGTGTCTATGGATTTTTCGACGCAGTGGAAGTTTACGTTTAGTGCCATCCTTACGCTTTGTTTTTAGAGTGAAGAGACTGATGATGCCTGTGAGCCCTGTTAGGAGGGCGAGTAGGCTGAAAACTAGGACTACTGTGATGCGCAATGCACTGTCTCTAGCGCCTAGAAATGACCAAGTGTGGAACCAAGAAAAAAGTTTTTTAAAGAGTCGTTTGGAGGGTGAGTCGAAGGTTGCAAGTTTTCCTGTTCTGGGGTCTACCACAACTTCTAGTCCATCTGCACGGTCGAGTTTGACGCGGTGGACTGGGAGAAGTCTATTGATATAACTGTAGTTTGAAGAAAAGGAATCTATGCGGTTTATAGAGACGAGAGCTGAGCTGGAGTCAGCTAAGTAAGCCCTGGCGAGTTGCTCTGAGAGTTGGTTGGTAGCTTCAGGAAGATCTTGGCCAGACCTAGCGTCACGGAAGTGAAGTTTCTGATCGGGGGTGATGAATCGGTACACTGGGGTTTCTCCTAGTTGAATGAGATTCAGTTGGTGGAGTTCAGTGATGTCCAACATAGCTTCAGCTGGTGTGAGCTCCGATCCGTCAGCTCTGAGAGGTGTGGGAGGCAGGAATTTATGCGCAATGTCAGGACGCATCCAGTTAGCCATTATCGGGTGCAGCAGTCCAGATAGAGCCCAGAGTAGTACAGGAAGAGCGAGTATGAGACTTAGTCTGCGATGGAGTTTGAAAAAGAGTTTTTTCATGGGTTGAAAAGGGTATAAGCGGCTAGAGTTTTTTGCTCTAGCCGCGGGTAAGGGTTGGATATCTCTTTTACGATTTACCAAGTCATACGGGCGCCAAGGTAGGCTGCTCGACCGTCGGCTGGGTTGATGAAGTTACTGGTGCTGTCCTTGTTGATAGAGGGATTGATCGTCACGCTTGAGACGTAACTTTTATCGAATAGGTTATCGATGCCTCCATAGATGCTGAGTCGAGTGTTGATTTTGTAGTCCACTGCGATCCTCCATGAGACATAGCCGTCGGTGGAGAGGGTGTTGGCATTATCAGCAACAAGCCCATTTGGAAGCCAGTCAGCTGAGAGTGAGGCATTCCACTTTCTCTCAGGAGCTGTAAGACGAAGACGGCCAGCATAAACGTGCTTAGCTATGCCTGGCATTTGGTTGCCATCGTAGCTTCCACCATCGAATGCAAAGTCGTTGAGCTGGTAGCTTTGCTCGAAGTTAAGGCGGTAGTCAGTGGCCACGCTGAAAGCTTGTGTGAGATCAAGGTCTAACAAAGCTTCGATGCCTTTGTGGGTGGTGTCTTCGTTCGTGGTAGCGTAGACGTTTGGTGCGATTTCAACATCGACAAATTCGTCGTCTACCTTTGATAGATAGCCAGTGATTTGACCGCTAGCCCAAGCTCGCTGGAAACGTGAACCGAGTTCGAAAGTTTGTGCTGTCTGCGGTGAGACATTATCCTCAGCTTCGGAGAATGGAGCAGCCTCGAAGCTTTGACTGATATTGGTGTAGAGCTGGATTTGATCTGAGAGGTCTCTGAGGTAGCCTGCGCGCCAAATTCCACCGTCGTCACTGTTAGAAAAGCTACTAGCGTCGGAGACCTTGTCTTGTCTCTTTCGGTAGGAGCTTACCCAGCCAGCCCCGAAGAAGAAATGGTTGTTGCTGCCCACGAGAGTCTCATTTTCGAGATACACTTTGAGATTTTCAGCCCTATCCAGCTTGTCGTTGTCGATTGGAGTTTTACCGAATCCATTGAAACCTTTGAAGCCTCCTACCTCGTTTCTGCCGTAGTCGTAGGCAATGGTGCTGCGGAGTGTTTGCTTTAGTTTGAAGAGTGTCCAGTCATTTTCTCCAGTGAAGCCAAGTCCGAATTCGTCGGTGTCATAGTCTATGAGTTGGTTGAATTTCCCAATGCCGATCCCAGTTAGGTGATCGAAGTCTAGGTATTGGTAGTAGGTGTAGATGGCATACTTGGCATTTTCTTGGTCCCAAGCGGTACGCTGAGCGAGACGAATAGTGGAGAGATCACGGTTTGTTCGGTCATCCCGCCCAGGTTGACGCTGGGTGGGGTCGTCCTTAAATTGTTCCTCGGTGAGAGAGCCAGGGAGCTTGGCATCTGAGTCGCTGTAAAGGAAGTATAGTCGGGTGATGGCGGAGTTGCTCCATTGATGGCCTAGATTGGCTGTGAAATGGTCGTTTTGCCATTGTTGGTGGTCTCGGTAGCCATCCGACTCAGCATAGGAGTAGCCGGCAAAGTAATCCCAATTGCCTTGTTGCGCACCATGCTGGATAGATACTCGTATAGTTTCAAAGCTACCATATTCCGCGATTGCTTGAGTGCCCGCTGCGTTGATGCCGTTATTCTGGAGGAAGTTTATCGCTCCACCGAGTTGGTTCGCTCCATAGATGAAACCGTTGGCTGCCGGGTAGACTTCCACATGCTGAAGTGTCAGTGGGTCGATGATCCGGCTGTAGAATGATCCATCTGCATGGTTAGCTGGGATACCATCTTGGAGAATTGTTAGACCTCGGTTCCCATACTTCCTCTGAGCGCCTGATCCGCGTACTGAGAGGCGAGTATCGTTGCCGGTTCCAGTAGATTGAGCGTAGACGCTGGGGTCGAACTGGAAAATTTCAGCGGGCTTGATTGTGCGGCCGGTCCAGTCATCTGGAATGACCACGGAGGCTGCACCAGGAATGGTTTTGATGCGTTGTTCAGCTGTGTCAATCCCAGTGAGGAAATCTGGGGATTGGGCGATTACAGTGGTGGGCTCAAGTTGCTCGATCGTAGCTGAGTCTTGAGCGGTGAGTGTGATAAGGGTGCCTGCGTAGGCTAGGCTAATAGAAATGTGTTTCATTTTTGATCTAATCGGAATGTTAGGGTGCTCACGTATTGCGAACGTGTGCGGTGGACGACGCATACATTTGGCAGAGCCGTATGGGGTCGTGAGTGTGCTGAGCGCAGTGGTGCCCAGGCTGGTGTGAGGTGGGCGATAACGCTTGCCCAAGTTCGATTAGCTCAAGAGCTGGGGAGGAGGGGTGTCAGGTGAATCTGACAGACTGGAGTAGCGGGGGCTATTGGTCGGAAAGGTAAACGAGGGACGCTGGGGGGGATAGTTGCGTATAGGGGAAATTCTGCCAATAGTGTAAGATGCCTTGAGCTTTTTCTTCTCGGGCTCAGGGCTTTGCGGAGCAGGAGTATCTTCAGTCTTGCGCTTTGCTGCAGCGAGCTCACACATCGGGCAAGCGTGCTCACCATCGAAGGTGTTTTTAACGGCCTCAGTGACTGACCCCGTTTTAGCAAGCTGGGTGGGAATCATAGTGGCCCAGGCCACGACTTGAATTAAGGTGGTTCCAACTCCAAGCGATAGCACTAAGGTGACAACCAGTAGGCTACGAAGCTGGCTGGTGCCGAGTTGTTTGAGTGATGGATAAAAATTGATCACAGGGAACAGATGAGTGCTCTTTAGTTCTTGAAGACTTTGTAGTCAAGTCAGGTGATTTGAGATTTGCAACAAGGCTATTGCTATAGATGATAGTTCGCGATGGCTGATACAAAGACACTGAGTGTGACCCGACTAGTGCGCAAGATGCGTAACTTACTAGAGATAGAGCTCGGTGAGCTTTGGGTGGAAGGTGAGGTGTCAAACATGCGCCGCCAATCGAGCGGCCATTTGTATTTCACGTTGAAAGATGACGGGGCTCAAATGAGCTGTGTGATGTTTCGTGGCAATGCGAGCCGAGCGAAGGTGCAGCCAGACCATGGAATGCAAGTGCGCTTGTTCGGCGAAGTTTCAGTGTATGAGGCTAGAGGTAGCGTGCAGTTGATTGTGCGGCAGGTAGAATCGGCGGGTGAGGGCGAGTTGCAAGCGAAGTTTGAAGCTCTGAAAAGGAAGCTCGACGCTGAGGGATTATTTTCAAAAGAGCTGAAGAGGCCAATTCCTAGTTTTCCGACAAAGGTAGGATTGGTTACCTCCGGCACAGGTGCGGCACTGCAAGATATGCTCAATGTGCTTGGGCGCAGAGCTCCGTGGGTGCAGCCAATACTTTATCCGGTGCAGGTGCAGGGAGTTGGCGCTGAGCGTGGGATAGCAGCGGCGCTTGATCAATGGAGCCAATGGCGGGAATCAGGTTTGCCTGAGGTTGATGTTATTATCGTTGGCCGTGGTGGAGGCTCGCTGGAAGACCTGTGGAATTTTAACGAAGAGGTGGTGGCACGTGCGATTGCGGGGTGTTTGATCCCAGTGATTTCAGCGGTCGGTCACGAGATCGATTTCACGATTGCTGACTTTGTCTCGGACATGCGGGCGGCGACTCCGAGTGCTGCGGCTGAGCTTGTGGTGCCAGATGGTGCACAACTACAACATAAATTACAGCGTTACCAATCCGGCATGCTTAGGGTTGTCGATGGTGAAATGCGTCGCTATGCCATGCAACTCCAAGGTATGCGCCGAGGTGCACTTTCAATGTCGGTGGACCGAGTTTTACGGGAGCCTCTACAGAGACTTCTCCACGCGGGTAGGTCGCTTACTGATACCGCTGAACGAGGTGTCGAGCAGCCTGAGCAAGAGCTTGTTCTGATGAAGCAGCGCTATGCGACAGTGCACCCAGAGGTATTGATTGATGGCAGGCTAGAGAAGCTTGTGCATAGGAGGCAGTTACTTGAGCAGGTTTTAGTGAAGCGCTTGGAGAAAATGGAGCAAGCTCTACAGAATCAGAAGTCTATGTTGCGCGCTTTGGGACCCGATAGTGCCTTTGAGCGTGGATTCTCAATCACCATGACTAAAGATGGTAAATTGCTACGCAGCGTGTGCTCGGTGAGGGCTGGAGAGTCTCTTGTGACCAAGTTCAAAGACGGCGAAGTGAGTTCGGTAGTTGAGTGATGTTAGGTGCTCAATTAGCAGGGAGGCTGGATGCTGAAATTCTCAGAAATGGCGAAATGAGGTTACTGTGTCCGTTGAGGGGGACTGAGCATTCACCAATGGTTTCCATTCCTAGGGAGGATTGGCTGTATGAAATATTACCTCGAAGGATTTAGATCCTAGTTACTGAATTCGAGGGCATAAAAAAGACGCACAGTAGTGCGCCTTTTTGGAAATTGTGTTGAGAAGCTTATGCTTCTTCAGTTGGAGTCTCAACAGTAACTGTGAGAGTAGCTGTGACGTCAGCAAGAAGCTTAACCTCAACCTTGGTAACACCAGAAGTCTTGATTGGGCTTGAGAGCTGAAGAGCTTTACGATCGATAACGATACCAGCTTCTTCGAGCTTCTTATGGATGTCGATAGAAGTAACAGAACCGAATGCTTTACCGCCTTGTCCTACTTCAAGGGCGAAGGAGAGTTTAGTCTTCTTGATCTTGGCAGCAGTATCTTGTGCCGCAGAGAGTTCAGCAGCTTCGCGCTCAGCACGAGCTTTTCTGAGTTCTTCTGTGTGAGAAAGGTTTGCTTCAGTTGCTTCGAAAGCTTTGCCTTGTGGGATAAGGAAGTTACGTGCGTAACCAGCTTTTACTTTTACAACGTCGGCTTCAGCGCCGAGATTGTCGATCTTTGTACGGAGAATAACTTCTGTTGTAGCCATAGGAAAATGTTTCGTTAAATTTTGGAGGGGTGCGATTGATTAGGGCGTTTATCCATGAGAGTCAAGCGGGTTTTATTCTTTTCCCATAAATATACCTTTTGTACCATAAAATGGGCTCAGCGATCACCTTTGGCACTTGGGGCAATAGAAGGTTGATCGCTGCCCTAGGGTGATGCGTTTGATTGTCATTCCACAGTTCAGGCAGGCTTTTCCTTCACGGCCGTAAACAGCAAGTTGTTGCTTGAAGTACCCTGGCTGGCCATCGCTGTGGAGGAAGTCCTTGAGTGTGGTGCCTCCTTGTTCAATAGAGCGAGCAAGTACCAGCCGGATGGCTTCGTATAGTTTTCTAAGACGCAGCTTGCTGACTTTGTTCGCAGCACGTTTGGGATTGATCCCAGAGAGCTGGAGAGCTTCACATGCGTAGATGTTTCCCACGCCTACCACAGTGGTGTTATCCATGATGTGGAGTTTGATCGCTCGATCACGTTTTGCGCAGGATTGTAGAAACTGAGGGAGGGTGAAGGAATCACTCAAGGGCTCAGGGCCCAGCTTGGCTAGCAATGGATGTTTCTCGTAATCTCCTTCAAACCAGAGAGCACATCCAAAACGGCGCGGATCATGCAGGCGCATTTCTAGTCCATTACTCAGATAGAAGACTAGATGGTCGTGCTTCCGGAGCTCTTCGTCAGATGTAGAAATTCGCAGGCTGCCGGACATGCCTAGGTGGAGCAGAATGTGGCGATCGCCCTCTAACCCTATAAGGATGTACTTGGCGCGTCTTGTGACTGAGTGGACGAGGGAGTCTCGCAGAGCATAGATTCCGTCAGAAACTGGCCAACGCAGACTACCATTGTGCACATCAATATGGGTGATCGTTTGACCATCGATGTGGGGGCGGACACCTCGGCAGGTTGTTTCGACTTCAGGCAGCTCAGGCATACGCTAGTTGTGAGTGGAACATCGGGCAATGACAAGTAATGAACATAAATGATGAGAGCTTTAGGAAATGGTTTGATGCTATTTAAGCATGTTCCTTTTTATTTTAGACTGAGTACCAGTCCTTTGGGAAATTTATTCATCATATGATGAATCAGATTATTAATGGGGCGGAAAATCAGGCAGCATAGGATATTTTTGATGAGTTGAAGTATTTCTGAATCCTCGTCTGCCTCTTAGCCAAACTCCTGACTTGAGTTTTAACCTGCTCCTTGAATTTACCTTTTCCTCGAAGTGATGG